>JAISRB010000130.1 GCA_031273825.1 Clostridiales bacterium | reverse complement strand
ATCGACAAGATAATGGACTTGCACGGCGCGGACATCGAGAAGCACAAAGCCGACGTAGCCTCAATCACGGGGGAGCGCGACGCAGAGAAAACCCGCGCGGACAATTTGGCAAAGAGCGTCGAGAGCCGGCTCTTATTTCGATAGACATCTGCGCCGCTAAAGCCGGACTGTTTTGGCGTAAACTATTTTTCTAAAACATGCCTTGCTTTTTATAGCAAAACGCGCCCACGTTTGGAACGCGCTAAACGCATTTTTATGCATTTCCCCCGGAAAAAATATTGACTTTCAACACGGAAAGTTTTATACTTAAATAACGAGGTATATACTTATGACGGATTTAACGGAATTACCGGCGGCGCAGGACGCGCCCGCAGAAAAAGAAAGACGCGCCGATTGGCTCTTTTCGCGCCCTATCGCGCACCGCGGCTTTCACGATTCAAAAATCGGAATATACGAAAACTCAATTCCCGCCTTTAAACGCGCCGCAAAAAACGCGTTTAACATCGAAACCGACCTTTATCTGTTAAAGGACGGCGCAATCGCCGCCTTTCACGACCTGACGCTAAAGCGGCTCTGCGGCCAAGACGTCAAGATAACCGAGCTGACCTCGACCGAGCTAAAAAAATTCCGTCTCGGCGAAAGCGACGACGGCATTCCGCTTCTCGACGAGCTTCTCGACGAAATAAACGGCTCGACGGGTCTGCTCCTCGAATTTAAAACGCTGTCGCTAAACGGCGCGCTTGAGCAAGCCGCCTATAAGCTCCTAAAAAATTACGGCGGAAACTTTGCCGTTCAATCGTTTAACCCCTACTCCGTCTCGTGGTTCAAAAAACACGCGCCCGATATTTATCGCGGACAGCTCGCCGCCTTTATCGAAGGCTCGCGTCTTGAAAAGGGTCTACTCTACGCGCTCAAATCGCTTAGATTCAAAAAAATGAACAAGCCCGATTTCATCGCCTATAGGTTTGAGAACCTCCCGAACAAATATGTCGGCGCGGCGGTAGCCGAGGGCAAAAAGCTTTTGACGTGGACGGTCAAAAGTCAAGCCGACGCCGACAAGGCCGTCGCCGAATTTAAATGCGACAACTATATCTTTGAGGATTTTGACCCGAACGAAAGGCTTTAGCTTGTCTCTTTAGCGGCTCTCAAAACAATCCCTTTTTGTTGACGGCAAAAAATATTGTCGTCTCCTTTATGTTAAAACCGCCGTGGTCGGAGTTATAACCGCCGTGGTCGGTCGTGATGATTATCAGCCAATCCTCGTTCGCATAATTTTCACGCGCTTTGACGGCGGCGACAAGCTCCGCGCCGTCTCTTTCGGCGTCAACGACGGCCTTGAAATATTCCGGCGAATCAAGCTCATAGTCAAAATTGTGACCGGCCGCGTCGGTGTACTCAAATATTCCGAATACCGCCCTGTCGGACGCGGCTATGCTAAGGAGCATGGCCTGTCTTGTCGCCCCGTCGTCGCCGCACTCATAATAGCTTATCGGATAGCCGTTGCTTACGGAATCCTCAAGCTCGTTTTTGTATACGGTGTCGAAGTGGTGAGGCCACGACGCGGAAAAGCTTGCCGAAAAGCCGTCTCTCGCAAGCCTGTGCATTATCGTCTCGGCGTCGCCGCTCATCGTCATTCCGTTGCCTCTGACCTTGTGCTTGTCGGAATACAAGCCGGTAAATTCGCTCGTCCAGCCCGACGCAGTCACCGTTTGCTGATATTTCCACGGCAAAATATTGCCGGCCTTGCCGAGATAAATTTC
Source organism: Clostridiales bacterium (assembly GCA_031273825.1). Classification (GTDB taxonomy): domain Bacteria; phylum Bacillota; class Clostridia; order Christensenellales; family JAISNN01; genus JAISNN01. The sequence continues at coordinate 31,704 of JAISRB010000130.1, read as the reverse complement.
GCCGTCGCCGATGATGTCGGCTATTCCGCTGTCGTCAAGCTTGACGCTCGCGACGGCCGCGTCGGCGCGAAAGCCGTCGTAGCCGACAAAAAGCAGCATGGGAGTTTTGCCGCTTTGGTTGTCATAAAAATGCTTATACATGACGCCGTATATCGCCGTTTGAGGCAATCTGTCGCTCATAGTATTTTTGAATAAGCCGCTTTTTGTAATACTATCGGCGTATTTTGCCGCCTCGATACCCGTCGGAACGGCAAAATAGCCGCCGACCACTACGCCGACGACTATTAACGCTATCAAAATTGTTTTTATTATCTTTTTCATAATGCCCTTTTTTGTTTTTTGCCGCTTATTTTTTTTTGCGCGGACTTATTCCGGTTTTTCCTTCGCGTCGTTAATAGCCTTTCTTTTTTGGCGGGCTATTTTCTTTTCGATTTTTTCGAGTCTGCCGGTGTAGTCGGCCTTGGTTCTGTCGGTCATTCCGAGAGCTATTGCCCTTTCGCAAAAGGCCTTGGCCTCGTATAACTCTCCGCGGCTTTCAAGCAAGATGACAAGCCGCTTATAAGAATCAAGATTGCGCGGAAAGTCGGGAATGTACTCAAAGTTAAAGGCGACGTCCTCGCGGCATTTTTCCTCGCATTTTATTATGTTGTCGTCCTCGTCGCGGCGCGCGAAATATATTCTGATGAGCTTATCGTTTAAGCGCGAGATAATCTGCGGCCTTTCTATAAATCTATAAAAGAGAAATTCATAGAGATTTTCTAAAAGCCCTATCGATATAATCTTTCTGAACCGCGTGATATAGGTAAAAACCAACTGAAAGAACAGCGTATTGTCTCCGTCGATTATATAGGCGGGACAGCGCGAAACTATCAGGTTGTTTCTCTCGACAAACAGGTCTTTAAATTCGGCTTTCAGCTCGGACGGCAGGTCGTAATAGTATTCGTCTCTGACTATCTCCTTGCTTTCGCCTATATAAATCCAGCCCTCGCGGTATTCGTATCCGGCGGGAATGTCAAATTCCTCAAACGATTCCTCGTCGGAGTCGTCGGGCAAATGCGCCGCCGCGTCCTTTATTCTCATAAGCGTCTCGTGATCGGGCTTTAGCGGCATAGGATAACGCTCGTCCTCCGCCCATTCCTCGTCTTTAAAACCCTTTTTCCAAAAACATACTGTCATAAACAAAAACCTCCGCGTCATGATAAAAAAGCTCTTTTACCCGTCCGCATATATATTATAAAACAAATCGGCAAAAAAGTCAATAGATAAAAATTATGTTATTTATATCAAAGCTCGTCTATCAGCCCGATTGCGTTGCTTTTTAGTATCTCCTCGGCTTTTTCGGGCAGGTCGACCTTAAAGAGTATGACGGCTTTTTTTAATCCGGTTCTCGCGAACGAATAGAGATATTCGATTTCTATGCCCCCGTCGCCCAAAAGCTTGAGCACTCCGTAAAGCCCTCCCGGAACGTCGGCGACCTCGACCGCCAAAAGACGGGTTTTTGTGACGGCGTAGCCGTTGTCCTTCAACGCCCGCAAAACCCTTTCGTTGTCGCGGGCTATCAGCCTGACTATGCCGAACTCCTTGGTGTCGGCAATCGTCAGCGCGGTAAGGTCTATTCCCGCGTCGCATAACACCTTGCTCATGTCTCCGAGTCTGCCCTTTTTATTTTCTAAAAATACGGCTATTTGCGTTATCATGGTCGTTTGCTCCTTATATTTTTTTTAGATTTACGTTTTTGTCTCAAATTTGTTCCGCATTATATTTTTCTGAGGTCTGTGACGCGCTTTGCCTTTCCCTCGCTGCGCGGAATAGTGTTCGGCGAAACAAGCCTGACCGCCGCGTTGATTCCTATTGCGGTAAAGAGATCGTGCTCAAGCTTTCTCTGAAGCTCCTCCATTCTTTTGACCTCGTCCGAAAAGCTGTTCTCGTTGACCTCAACCTTGATTTCCATAACGTCCTGCATATTGACGCGGTCTACGGTTATGTGATAATGCGGCGCGACGGCGCGGTCGTTATTCATCAAAACCGATTCTATCTGCGACGGAAAGACGTTTACGCCCCTTATTATCAGCATGTCGTCGGTTCTGCCGAAGACTCTGTTCATTCTGACGTGGGTTCTGCCGCATTTGCAAGGCTCGTCGGTCAGAGAGCAGATATCCCTCGTGCGGTATCTTATGAGCGGCATACCCTGCTTGTTGAGCGTCGTAAACACCAGCTCGCCCTCCTCTCCGTAGGGCTTAGGCTCTAAGGTTTCCTTGTCGACGATTTCGGGATAGAATAAGTCTTCGAATATATGCTTGCCGTCCTGACAAACGCAGTCGGTGGCAACGCCCGGCCCCGATATTTCGCTAAGGCCGTATATGTCGTAGGCCTTTAGCCCGAGGCGGTTTTCGATTTCTATCCTCATATTATCCGACCACGGCTCCGCTCCGAAAAGCCCCGCCTTTAGATTGATTTGGCTCTTGTCTACGCCCATTTTTTCCATTTCGTCGGCGATATAGAGCGCGTAAGACGGAGTACAGCATATAATGTCCGACTGAAAATCCTTTAACAGCAATATCTGTCTCGCGGTATTTCCGCCGGAGGCCGGAACGGCCATAGCCCCGAGCTTTTCCGCGCCGTAATGCATTCCCAGCCCGCCGGTAAAAAGCCCGTATCCGTAGGCGACGTGAACTATCGAATTTTTGTCCGCGCCCGCGCAAACCAGCGATCGGGCGCAGCACTCGGCCCAATCGTCGACGTCGCGCTTGGTGTAGCCGACGACGGTCAGCTTGCCCGTCGTTCCGCTCGACGCGTGAACCCTGACGATGTCCGAACGCGGACTTGCGAACATTCCGAAGGGATAGCCGTCGCGCAAGTCCTGTTTTGTCGTGAAGGGAAGCTTGACTATGTCGCCGATAGTCCTTATGTCCGACGGCTCTACGCCCGCCGCGCGCATTTTTTCACGGTAGACGGGAACGTTTTTGTAGACGTAATCGACAAGCTTGACAAGCCTGCCGCTTTGAAGCTCCTTGAGGCTTTTTCTGTCCATACATTCCGCTTTTTCGTTAAAGTATTTCATAATAGCCGCCTTTTTTATATTTTTTTATACCGCGCTTTTTTGCGGCTCTATACCGCCGCTTAGGCTTATAGCCTTTGTCATAACACCGCGTCGTAACCGGCGCGCAGAGCCTTTTTGTTTACCTCTAACAGCTTGGGCTTTACCGAAAGCTCCAACGCCCTCTCGATATCGGAATAAGCGACGCCCGTGCGCCGCGCAAACAGCCCGATTATGACGGTATTGACGGTTTTTGCGTTTCCCGAGGCGACGGCGAGCGGCAATGCGTCGAGCATTATCGCTCCGTAGCGTTCGGTCAGCGTCCTTTCGGCCTCCGACGGATATCCGACGGCTCCCGTTATGACGGTCGTCGGCATGATTTTTTGACGGTTGACTATCATTATCCCGCCTTTTTTGAGATAGCGCGCGTATCTCAACGCCTCCAATTCTTCAAAGGCGAGAATAGCGTCCGCGCCGCCCTCCTCTATGACGGGCGAATAAACTCTGTCGGCAAGCCTGACGTGCGTCACGACGCTGCCGCCTCTTTGAGCCATGCCGTGAATTTCGTTGAGCTTGCAATCAAAGCCGCCGACTACGGCAAGCCCGCCCAAAATTCTGCTTGCGAGAAGGGTGCCCTGTCCTCCGACCCCTACTATCAAAACATCGGTTTGCATCTTTATTACCTCCCCGCGTTTTGCGATTTGAGCCTGATAGCTCCGAAACCGCACAGCCCGACGCACAACCCGCAGGCCGCGCACGTCTCTTTTGAAACGGTCACCGCGCCGTCAGACAGCTCGATAGCCGGACAGCCTATTTTTAGGCACGCCTTGCATTTTTTGCACGCGCCGCCGTCTATATAATAGACGTCGCTTGAGCGTTTGCCGTCGAGAAGTACGCAAGGCTTTTTGACTATTATGACCGACGTTTCGTCTATAGCCGTCTCGCGTTTTATAATAGCTTCTATAGCCTCTATGTCGTCTGCCGACACCGTCGACACCCTCGCGCCGCAGGCGCGGCAGAGAGCCTCTAAGTCAAGCCTTACCGTGTCCTCTTCCTTTATCGTCTTGCCGGTGGCAGGGTGGTTTTGATGCCCCGTCATGCCCGTCGTCGAGTTGTCGAGGATTATGGCCGTCGTCCGCCCCTTGTTGTATACGCTGTCGATAAGACCGGTTATTCCGCTGTGAATAAACGTCGAATCGCCTATGACGGCGACGACGTTGCTTTTGTCGGGCGACGCCTTTTGAAAGCCGTGCGCCATTCCTATGCCCGCGCCCATGCAGACGACGCTGTCGACGGCGTTTAGCGGCGCGAGCGCGCCGAGCGTATAACAGCCGATGTCTCCGCAAACCGTCGTTCTCAGCTTGTTAAGCACATAAAAAACCCCTCTGTGCGGACAGCCCGCGCAGAGAACCGGAGGCCTGCCCGGCAAGCCGTTATCAACGGGCGGCGAAAGAGCCGCGCCGTCTAAGGCCGCCCTCACCGCGTTGACCGACAGCTCGCCCTGCCGCGAAAAAAGACTCTTGCCCTCGCACGGTATGCCGTGGGTCTTTAGCTGATTTTCGATAAAAGGCTCCAATTCCTCGACGACTATCAGTCGTCCTACGTTTGCCGCAAACTCTTTGACAAGCTCCGCGGCAAGGGGATAAACCGTTCCGAGTTTCAATACCGACGCGTTCGGCAGAGCCTCCTTTACGTATTGATAGACTATTCCCGAGCATACTATACCGATATTTTTGTCGTTGTATGTAATAGTGTTTATCGGCATAGTATTACAATCTAAGCCGATTTTTATCAGACGGTTTTCAAGGTCTATATGCCGCTTTTTTGCGTTGGCGGGCATCATGACGTATTTTGACGGATTTTTTATGTAGACAAGCGGAGTCGGCTCGACGCGCTCCCCGATTTGGACAAAGCTCTGCCCGTGGGCGAGTCTCGTCGTCGTTCTCAATATGACGGGCGTGTCGTATTTTTCCGACATTTCAAAGGCGAGGCGTACAAATTCCTTTGCCTCGGCTCCGTCTGACGGCTCCAAAAGCGGAATGCCCGCGGCGCGGGCGTAGATTCTCGTATCCTGCTCGTTTTGCGACGAAAACATGCCCGGGTCGTCGGCGACGACGACGACAAGCCCGCCGTTTACGCCGGTATATGCCGACGTAAAGAGCGGATCGGCGGCGACGTTCAGACCCACGTGTTTCATGCAAACCATGGCGCGAACGCCGGCAAGCGACGCGCCTAAGGCCGTCTCATAGGCGACCTTTTCGTTCGGCGACCATTCGGAATACACCTCGGGATAGCCCGAGATTATCTCGGTTATCTCCGTGCTCGGCGTTCCCGGATAGGCGGTGGCGACCTTGACGCCCGCCTCATACGCGCCCCTTGCTATGGCGGCGTTTCCCAACATTAATTCCTTTCCCATTTATTACCTTCCCCGATATATTTCCGTCTATAGGACGGAATAAACCCTCTTATTTTCTCTCGTCAACGACGCGCTTGGCCTTTCCCTCATATCTCGTCAGCGACATCGGCTGGACAAGCTTGACCACCGTGTCTATCTGCAACACGGTCTTTAGGTTGTGGCGTATCCTTTGGCGCAGAGCCTCTAAATCGCCGTAGTTGTCGAGAAGCGACGCGTCGTTCAGCTCGACGGAGACCTCTAATACGTCCATAAAATTTTCACGTCTGACGACTATTTCATAGTGGCCCGCGGCCTCCTTCATGGCCATAAGCACGCTCTCTATCTGCGACGGAAAGACGTTTACGCCCCTTATTATCAGCATGTCGTCGACGCGTCCCTTGATTCTGTCCATTCTCGCGGTCGTCCGCCCGCATTTGCACGGCGAATAATCAAGACGCGTTATGTCGCGCGTCTTGTAGCGCAAAATCGGCATTCCCTCCTTTGTCAGCGTCGTCAAAACAAGCTCGCCGTATTCGCCCTCGCCCTTTATCTCTCCGCTTTGGCTGTCTATTATCTCGGCGTAGAAGTGATCCTCGTTTATGTGCATACCGCAATCCTCGAGACAATCGCCCGACACTCCCGGCCCGACTATTTCGGAAAGACCGTAGTTATTCGTCGCCCTTAGCCCGAGCTTGTTTTCTATCAGCCTCATCATTTCGGGCGTGCTGGCCTCCGAGCCGAAAAGCCCCGTTTTTAGCTTGAGGTCGTCCTTTTTGTAGCCCAAACGCTCGGCCAGCTCGCCGAGATAGAGCGCGTAAGACGGCGTTCCGACTATGACCGTCGCGCCGAGATCCTTCATGAGCATGAGCTGCCGTTCGGAGTTTCCCGACGACGCGGGTATGACCGACGCGCCGAGGCGTTCTAAGCCGTAATGCAAGCCGAAGCCGCCGGTAAACAGCCCGTAGCCGAAACAAACCTGCACGACGTCCTTGTCGGAACAGCCCGCCGCCGAGGCAAGACGCGCGACGCACTCCGACCACATGTCGAGATCGTTTTTTGTATAGCAAACGACCGTCGGCTTGCCGCTCGTGCCGCTCGACGCGTGAACGCGGACGATTTTTGACTGAGGAACGGCAAGCAGTCCGTAAGGATAGTTGTCCCTAAAATGACTTTTTTGCGTGAAGGGTATTTTTTCTATATCCTTAAGCGTCTCAATGTCCGACGGCTTCAGCCCTATGTCGTCAAATTGTTTCTTATAGAACGGCACGTTCTTATAGGCGTATTTGACGATTTTTTTTAATCTGTCGAGCTGCAAGCCGCGCATTTCGTTTCTCGTCATGGTTTCCGCAAGCTTGTTATAGATATCGCCGCTGTTGTTCCTCATATCCTTTGATTTTCTCCGATGTTATTTTTGTCAGTTTCCGTAATAATTTATTAAGCACCCTTTAAGTATAATATCTATTTCGTCATTTGTCAAGGGGTCAATTTTTAATATTATGTTTTTTATTGCGCCGTTTGCGACTATCGAGGCGGGATATTGCGTTTCGCCGCGCTTTAGGCGGTCTCTTATGCCGTCGATTATGATTATGTCGCCGACCGCGTATTCCCCGTCTGAAAGGAAGGGCAGCATACCCCAATTTATCAGATTGCTGCGATATCTCTTTGTCGCGTAGGCGTTAGCGATATTCGCCGCGCCGCCGAGAACCCTCTGACACGACGCCGCCTGCTCTCTCGCGCTCCCGTCGCCGGGCTTTCTGGCGAATATGACGCTGCCGAGCGCGGCGTTGCCGCTGTCTATTCCCGCAAGGCTCAAAGCGTCGGCGTATTCCTTAGCAATGCCGCCGTCTTTTATCCTTTGCGCGTCGAGCGCGACGGCCTTTGCCCTCGCGACGTAGCCGGGATCCTTTCTCGACAGGGTAAACTCGGCAAGCCTGAGAGGATTAGAGCGGTAAGAGGAGGTTTCGCCGGACGGAATAAGCTCGTCGGTCGTCGTCACGGGGTCGTTGATGACCGAGACGGCCTTCAAAATAAGCGTGTCGGGCAGAGCGTCGATTTTTGGCCAGTCGGCGATATTCGGCCCGTAGATAAGACTCTCGTCTGTCTTTGGCGAGCCTGCGCCGTTGTAGACGCGCCTTGCGTATATGCTCCCGTCAAACTCAAACTTGTCAAACCTTTCGTCAAAATCGACGTCCGTCGCCGCCGTCAAAATCCCTCCGTTCGCGGCGGTCGCGGCTATGCTTCTCGCGTCCATCAGCGCGACGGAGGCTATCTGCCCGTCGGACGGACGGCTGCCCTCGCGGCTCTCGAAGTTTCTCGTCGTGTGCCTGACGCTAAGCGAATTGTTATAAGGCACGTCGCCCGCGCCGAAGCACGGGCCGCAAAAGGCCGTCTTTATGACGCCGCCCGCGGCGATTATTTTTTGCGCCGCGCCGCTTTTTATTACGCCCGAATATATCGGCATACTCGACGGATAGACGCTTAAGCTAAAGCCGCCGCGCCCTATGCTTCCGCCGTTTAATATATTTGCGGCAAGACAGATATTGTCATAGGTGCCGCCCGCGCAGCCGGCGATTACGCCCTGCTGAACGTTGAGTTTGCCGTTTTTTATCTTGTCTCTAAGCGACAGCTTAGGGGCTTTTGCCCCCAAAAGCTTGTTTCCCTCGGCCTCGGTATAGGCCAAAATGCCGTCTAAGTTGTCGTTTAGCTCGCTTATCGTATAAGCGTTTTTAGGGTGAAACGGCAGGGCTATCATCGGCTCTATTCGGCTAAGCTCGACCTCTATCGCGCCGTTATAAAACGCCGCTCCCACGGGCTTGATTTCTCTGTAGTCGCCCTCTCTGCCGTGAACCCTGTAGTATTCCTCAATCTTGCCGTCGGTCTCCCATATGCTTGACAGACACGTCGTCTCTGTGGTCATTACGTCTATTCCGTTCCTATATTCCGCGTCGAGATTTCTTATGCCGTCTCCGACAAACTCCATAATCTTGTTGTTGACAAACTTATTGTCATAAACGGCCTTGATAATGGTCAGCGCGACGTCCTGCGGCCCGACGCCTTTTTTTGGCTTGCCGCGCAAAACGACGGCTATGACCTCGGGATATTTTATGTCGTAGGTCTTGCCTACAAGCTGTTTGACAAGCTCCGGGCCGCCCTCGCCCACCGCAATCGCGCCGAGCGCGCCATAACGCGTGTGGCTGTCGCTGCCGAGTATCATGCCTCCGCATTTGGCCGCGGTCTCTCTCATATAGGTGTGAATTACGCCCATATGCGGCGGCACAAAAATTCCGCCGTGTTTTTTTGCCGCGGACAGACCGAACATATGATCGTCCTCGTTTATCGTGCCGCCGACCGCGCAAAGGCTGTTGTGGCAGTTTGTAAGGATATAAGGAACGGGAAAGCTTTTGAGTCCGCTCGCCTTAGCCGTCTGAATGATTCCCACATAGGTTATGTCGTGCGACGCAAGCGCGTCAAAGGTCAGCCTCAACGCGTCGTTTGCCGTCTCTATCGCCGTTTTGTTGTGGCGGTTGAGTATTCCGTATGACATAGTATTCTTAAAAAGCGCGTCGTCCGCAATACCCGCGGCGGTTATTACGCCGTCTTTTACCGTTACGCCGCCGTTAAAAAGCTTTATTGCTTTTGTCAAAACCCGTTACCTCCGATTTTTTTTAACTTATAATATTCAATGCTTTTTGCGCTCAAAAAAATTCCGTTTTTTTACGCGTCCTTTTATAGCCTATTTTTTAACTTCATTTCGGCAAAGGCTCTCGCAAGATTGGCCTTGCTCAGCATATAATCGCGGTAGCTCGCCTTGTGCCGCAAGACCTCCTCGGCCTCCTCTATTTCCTTTTTTACGCGCGCAAGCTCGATTTCGTCCGGCCACTCGACGGAGTCGCACAAAACCGTCGTCTCGCCGCGCTTGACGACGGCAAAGCCCGCGCTCGCCGCCGCGTACCGCCACTCGCCGTCCGCGTCCAAAAATTTCATTACGCCGGCCTTTAGCCCGACGACCATGGGCTTTGTGTTTTTTAGCACGCCGACAAGCCCGTCGAGAGATTCCGCGACAAGCTCCTCTATCATGCCCTTATAAAACACGCGCTCGGGCGTGATTATCTCGATATAATAAAGCGGATACATATTTTTTTTACCTCAGCTCTTGTCGGCGTTGTCGACGGCCTCTTGAAATTCGCCGATAAAATAAAACGCGCTCTCGGGAATATCGTCGGCCAGTCCGTCGAGTATGGCCTCGCAGCCGTCGATTGTCTTTGACAGAGGAACGTATTTGCCCTCGTTGCCCGTGTATATCGCCGCGACAAAAAACGGCTGACTAAAGAAACGCTGCAGCTTTCTCGCTCTGAACACCGTCTTTTTGTCGTCCTCAGACAGCTCGTCCATACCCAAAATGGCTATGATGTCCTGAAGGTCTTTATACCTTTGCAGCGTCTCGACGACGCGGCGCGCGACGGTATAGTGCCTCTGCCCCACTACTCTCGGGTCTAAGATTCTCGACGTGGACGCAAGCGGGTCTACCGCCGGATATATGCCCTGCTCTACGACCTTTCTCGACAAAACCGTCGTCGCGTCAAGGTGTGTAAATATCGTCGCGGGAGCGGGGTCTGTCAGATCGTCCGCCGGAACGTAAATGGCCTGTATAGACGTTATAGACCCGTTTTTGTTGGTCGTTATGCGCTCCTCTAATTCGCCTAATTCGCCTGCAAGCGTCGGTTGATAGCCGACCGCGCCCGGCATTCTGCCGAGAAGCGCGGAAACCTCCGACCCGGCCTGAACGTAGCGGTAAATATTGTCGATAAACAAAAGCACGTCTTGCTTTTTGACGTCTCTGAAGTATTCGGCGACGGTCAGCCCCGTATATGCCACCCTCATTCTCGCGCCGGGAGGCTCGTTCATCTGGCCGAATATCAGCGACGTGTTTTTGATTACGCCCGACTCGGTCATTTCGCGTATCATATCAAAGCCCTCGCGGCTTCTCTCGCCTACTCCCGTAAATATCGAATATCCGCCGTGCTCCGCGCTTATGTTTCTTATCAGCTCGAGAATCAAAACCGTCTTGCCTACGCCCGCGCCGCCAAAAAGCCCGATTTTTCCCCCTTTGGGAAAAGGTATCAAAAGGTCGATGATTTTTATTCCCGTCTCAAAAATCTCCGTCGTGCCGACCTGACTGTCAAAGGGCGGCGCGCTCCTGTGAATAGACCACAGTTCGTCGGACTCTATCGCGCCCTTGTTGTCGATAGGCTCGCCGAGTACGTTGATTACGCGCCCGAGCGTCGCCTCGCCGACCGGAACGGACACGGGCTTGCCCGAGGCGTATACGTCCGCGCCCTTCATCATTCCCTCGTTCGCGCCGAGGGCGACGGTTCTGACTACTCCGTCGCCGCGCAGCAAGAGAACCTCGAGGGCGACAAAGCCGCCGCCGCATTCGGCGTCGAGCCTCTCATAAACAAAGGGCGTGTAGTCCTGAAATTTTACGTCGACGACGGGCCCTATGACCCGCGTTACGGTTCCTTTTTTTTTCGTCATAATATAATCCTAATTTTTTTATATGCTTTAGTTGGCGCTAAAAAACGCGCCGTTGATTATCTCCAATATGCCCGTCGTGATGTTTTCCTGTCTGGCTCTGTTATATTTCACCTTCAGATCCGCGACCATTTCGAGGGCGTTTTCCGTCGCCTGCCGCATTGTCGTCATGCGCTTAAAGTGCTCTGCCGCGACCGACTGAATGAGCGTGCTGTATAAAACGCCGGTGAGATATTCGGTTATGAGAACGTCTAAGACGCTCTTTTCGTCAGGCTCAAAGTCGAAGCCGCCGTCAAAAAGCTCCTTTTGCGCGATATCGTCGTCGCCGTTTATAGAAATCGGCAAAAGCTGCATGATATTAGGGTATTGCTTGACGACGGACGTCTTTTCGGTGTAGACGACGTAGATTTTGTCAAAGAGATTTTTTTCGTAAAGCTCGAGTATGTCGTAGGTTATCTTGGCCGCGTCGGACATCGTGGGGTTTTGGGTGGTATGCAAAAATTCTATGTCGATATTTATGCCCTTAGAGACAAAAAAGTCGCGCGCCATCATTCCTATGGTAAAGACGTAGACCTCCTTTGCCCTTTGAATGTGCGAATACGCCAGATTGAATATCTGCGCGTTGAAGTCGCCCGCCATTCCCTTGTCGGAGGCTATGACGATAAACGCCGTGCGCTCGCCCTCGCGCTTGTCGATATAGGGGTGCGAAATCTGCCGCCGTCCGATTATGCTTGCCACCGTGTGCTTTATCATTTTGAAATAAGGGCGGTTATTCTCATATTTTATCAGAGCCTTATTCATCTTTGCCACGGAAATCAATTGCATCGCCTTTGTTATCTTTGCGGTGTCCTCGATACTTTTTATTCTGTTTTTTATGTCTACTATATTCATATATTCTCTTAAAATCCCGCGGACGTCTATTTAAAATAGTCGAGATACTGCGCGGCCGCCGCGTCGATAGCGTCGGTCGTCTCTTTCATAAGCCGGTTTGTCTCTCTTAGCTTTGATATTATTTCGGGCGAGCCGGTCTCGATATGCTTATATAGACCGTCCAAAAACCTCGCGGCTCTTTCCGGCTCTACCGTCTTTAGACAGCCGCTTATGACGGCGTAAAGGCAGATTATCTGCCGCTCCGTGCTCATATGAAAATATTGAGCCTGTTTCAGAGCCTCGACCGTCTTTTTGCCGTGCTCCAACACGTCGCACGTCGTCCGGTCTAAGTCTGAGCCGAACTGCGAAAAGACCTCTAACTCTCTGTAGTGCGCAAGGTCGAGCCTCAGCTTGCCGCTGACCTGCCGCATGGCCTTGGTTTGAGCCGCGCCGCCGACCCTCGACACCGAAAGCCCGACGTTGACCGCCGGCCTTATTCCCGAATTGAAAAGCTGTGATTCGAGAAAAATCTGTCCGTCTGTTATAGAAATGACGTTTGTCGGAATATACGCCGATATGTCTCCGGCAAGCGTCTCGATTATCGGCAGAGCCGTCATCGAGCCGCCGCCCTTTTCTAAGGACAGCTTTGCCGCCCGCTCCAAAAGGCGCGAATGCAGATAGAATATATCTCCGGGATAAGCCTCCCTGCCCGACGGACGTTTGAGCAAAAGCGACAGCGTCCTATAGGCCACGGCGTGCTTTGTCAGATCGTCATAGACTATGAGAACGTCGCGGCCGCCGTACATAAACTCCTCGGCCATGGCGCAGCCGGCAAACGGCGCGATATATTGCAGCGGCGCGGGGTCTTTGGAGCTTGCGTTGACGACTACGGTGTATGACATAGCGTCGTATTCCTCCAAATCCTTGACGATTTTTGCGACGCTCGAGGCCTTTTGACCTATGGCGACATAGACGCAATAGACGTTTTTGCCCTTTTGGTTGAGAATAGCGTCGAGAGCTATCGCCGTTTTGCCCGTCTGTCTGTCGCCGATTATCAATTCTCTCTGCCCCTTGCCTATGGGTATCATCGAATCTAACGCGAGTATTCCCGTTTCAAGCGGCTCGTCGACCGTGCCTCTCTCGACAATTTGCGGCGCGGGGCTTTCTATTCTCCTGCATTTCGACGCGTGAACGTCGCCCTTGCCGTCTATGGGCAGCCCCAACGGATTGACGACGCGCCCGATAAGCGCGTCGCCTACCGGAACCTCGACGACCTTGCCCGTCGAATATACCACCGCGTCGACGTTTATCTCATCGGGATTGCACAGCAACACCGCGCCGACGCAGTTTTCCTCGAGATTCATGGCGATCGCGTACTTGTCGCCCTCTATCTTTAGCAGCTCTCCGTATTTGCAGTTGTTCAGCCCCGAGATTTTGATGACGCCGTCCTGCGACGAAATCATCTTGCCGCCTTGGACTACGTCGTAGTCGCGGACGTATTCTCTTATCTTTTCCTTAAAGGAGGCTATTCCGTCTCCCGACGCGCCTGCCTTGACGGAATCTGACGACAACTCTATTTTTTCGGCGGCGTAGCTCTTTAACGCGCTTTTGAGCGAATCGAGTCCGTCCTTGCCGTCAAAAAAGCCGTCGGCCTTTAACTGCGCCGCGTCGAGACCGCCAAAGCCCTTGAGAGAATCCTTTATCTTTGACAGCGCGGAAAAATATGTCGCGTCGTAGACGTTTTCACCGTCTATTATCATAAAACCGCCTATGACGTTTTTGTCAACGACAAAAGAATACGAGGAATCCTCTCCGTATTTGTCCTTGAAGGCGGTTATTATCAGCTGCTTTTTTTTGTCGTCGAGAGCAGACGCCGACTTTACGATAATAATTCTTGGCATAAAATCACTTTGTCCATTCACCGAGACATTCGTCGATTACCTTTTCGGTGTCCGCGTTTTTTATCTCTCTCATCAAAATTTTGCCGGCTATGTCGACGGCGATTTCGGCAACCTCGTTTTTGAATTCGGCCTTCATCTTGGCCCGCTCTATCAGCATGTCGCCGCTCGCCTTTTCGACTATTAGCTTGGCGTTCTTTTTTGCGCCGTCGATGATAGCCTTGGCCTGAAGCTCGGCGGCGGCCGCCGCCTCCTCGTTGATTTGAGCTATTCTGCCGTTGGCCTTGTCGACCAATACGGCGTATTGCGCCTTTAGCTCGTCCGCCTGTTTTTTTTCGGCGGCAATGCTCTCCTCCGCGTCGGCGTATTCCTTTACCCGCCTGTCCATAAAACCTTTTATCCGCTTATAAAGGGTAAAATAAACTATGACCGCGACGGCGATAAGCGCCGCGAGGTGCAATAGTATACCCTCTAAGGAAATTCCGAGTTCTCCCATGCCGTTTCTCCTAAACGATAAATATAATTAAAGTATAAACACTATCAAAATGACAGCGAATACCGCATAAATGGCGATAGTCTCCGAAAAGACCAGCCCGAGCATATACGCGCTCCTTATCTTGGCCTCCGCGTCGGGCTGACGGCTTATGGCCTCGACGGCCTTGCCGGCGGCTATGCCTATTCCGATACCGGCTCCCGCCGCCGCCAAAACGGCAAGCCCCGCGCCTATGGCCTGCAGACCGGTTCCGATATCGGCTCCCGCCGCCGCGATTATTCCGAGCGCGCCCGCCGCGGCGTAAACCGCCGACAAAATTGAATTTAACATATAAATGAACCTCCGTGTTTTTTATTTATTGTCCGTATTTTTATTATTATTCTTACCTTATCCGTGTTTTTGTTTGCCGTTTGTCACTCTATGCTCTCCGCCGTAAACAGCGACACGAGCGTCGCGAATACATAGGCCTGAATGGCGGCGTGAAACAGCGTCAGTCCGATTCCGACGACGCCGCCGGCGACAAGCGACAGAGGCAACGCCCACGCCGCAATAGATACCGCGCTTGTCAAAAACGATTGGATAATTATATATAAGAGATCGACTATCAGCATACCGCTCAATATACTGCCGTAGAGCCTGAGCGCCATAGAAAACGGAAGAATGCAATCGCTTACCGTCTTGATTAGCCCGATTACGGGACCCCATATGCCCTTTTCCGAACGGAATTGAGCGTCGAGCCTGCCCTTTACGCCTTTTTTCTTTAATCCGAGTATCTGAATGACAAAAAAGCCGACCGTTCCGACGGCCAACCCCGAATTGAGGTCGGCAAAAATAGGCTTGAAGCCGAACACCTCTATAAACGTTCCGCAAAAGATATATAGGCCGACGCCGAAAATGACCGGCCCGACGTATTTTGTGTAGGAATGAACCGCGCCCTTTGCTATATTGTCAAAGAAACCGACGGCCTTTTCCAAAATCAGCCTTACGCCTCTCGGCGTCGCGCTGTACTCTCTCAAAAAAACAAATCTCAGCACAAGACAAATTACGCCCACCGCGAATACGATAATAAACGCGCTCAACAAGCTTGACGTCACGGGTATTCCGAGGACGTCTATTGACTCGGAGCTTAGGGCTTGCCTTAGTTCTTCGGCGATATCCATATGTTCCTCCCGATTAGAAACGTCTATTATTGTACTCCGAACGGTAAAAAAATGCAAGTGTTTGCATTATATTTTTATTTTTTTTGTTTTTTGCCCGCCTCCGACCCCCTGCCGCGCCTCTTTTAGCAAAATATTTTATCTTTACTATGTTAAAGCTTTTTTGCATAAGGCATGAAATTGCTTTACTATGTTAAAGATTTATGCTATACTATATTTAACTTATTAAAGCGAGGGCTATTTATGATTAGTTACGACGGGCTATTCGCGCTGTTAAAAACAAAAGGGCTTTCTAAGACGGCTTTGGCTAAAAAAGCCGGCATATCGTCGCGTACGCTCGCAAAGCTCGGCAACGGCGATTATGTAGCCATGAAGGTCATAGAGGATATTTGCCGCGCGCTTGACTGTAATATAGGCGATATTCTTTCCGTTTCCGCCGACGCGCAGCCCGTAGGCCGCCTTCTTTCCGTTTTGCGCGAGGAAAAAGCCATGAAACTCAAAGGCGGCCTGTATCATCAAACTCAAATCGAAATGACATATAATTCAAACCATATCGAAGGCGGCAAGCTTACCAAAGACCAAACCCGCTATATTTTTGAAACAAACACGATCGGCTTAGAAGCCGACAAAACCGTCAACGTCGACGATATTGCCGAAACCTCAAACCACTTTCGCTGTATCGACTACGCGCTCGACAAGGCGAGCGAGCCGCTGACGGAGGATATTATCAAAGAATTTCATAGGCTACTAAAGTCGAATACCTCGGACAGCAGCAAGGATTGGTTCGCCGTCGGAGATTACAAAAAAAAACCCAACGCCGTCGGAGATATGCCGACGACTCCCCCCAAAAAAGTCGCCGCCGCTCTTCAAAAATTACTCGCCGACTACGGCAAGCTGCCGCATCCGGCTATCGAGGACATTATCGCTTTTCATAGGGAGTTCGAGGCTATTCACCCCTTTCAAGACGGCAACGGCAGAGTCGGCCGCCTTGTCGCCTTTAAGGAATGCTTGCGTTTTGACATAACGCCGTTTATCATCGACGAGAATTTGCGCTTGTTTTATTATCGCGGATTCAAGGAATGGCCTAACGAGCGCGGATATCTGTCGGACACCTGCAAGGCCGGACAGGATAAATATAGGGCTATCATCGACTATTTTATGAGCGACGAAAATTAATCGCGCTTTTTATAGCGTATACCTTCAAAGCTTTTTCGCATACTATTATAGCTATGAAAAAACAATTTTATAATGACGGCAACGTCGATTTTAACAAGCAACAAGCTCAAAACGATATACGTCTTGACAATCTTTCCGATTTTATCGAAGCGGCCGACGACCTTGCAATCGACGGAACGCTTGCAAGCCAAGCCGACAGCCTTGCGGAGGACGGCGGCGCGGCCGACGACCTTGCAATCGACGGAACGCTTGCAAGCCAAGCCGACGGCCTTGCGGAGGACGGCGGCGCGGCCGAAAAGGCCTTTGCAAACCCCGCGGATGACTCCGCGGCGGTTTTTGATTCCGGCTCGGGCTTTGACGGCGCGTCGGCGGCGGACGGCGAAAATCCGCAAACCCATTCGACCGACGGCGAAAGCTCTCAAGCCTATTCGACGGACAGAGAAAGCTCTCAAACGCATTCGACCGACGGCGAAAATCCGCAGACTCATTCGACCGACGGCGACGACGCGCGGCGGCAAAACGCGCTCAAAACCGTGCTGATAATCGGCGCGTCCGACGGAATAGGACAAAAAACCGCCGAAATTTTTATCGAAAAGGGCTACCGCGTATATAATGCGTCGCGGACGCCAAGCGCGCTCGGCGGCATAGTCAATATAACGCTTGACGCCGCCGACGACATAAGCATACAAAAAGCCGTGAACGAAATAATAGCCGAGCGGCAAAGCGTCGATATCTTTGTATATTCCGCGGGCTTTTCTATGTCGGCTCCCGTCGAAAGCGCGATAGAACAAGACTATAGATATCTGTTTGACGTCAATTTTTTTGCCTTTGCAAAGGCGGTTCAACTGATAATTCCGCATATGAGAAGCAACGGCGGCGGCAGAATAATCGCCGTCAGTTCTATGGGCGGGCTGTTCCCCATAGTATTCGACAGCTTTTACAGCGCAAGCAAGGCGGCTCTCAACATGTTTATCAAGAGTATCGCCATAGAGCTTGAGCCTTACGGAATAAGGGTCACGTCGGTCATGCCGGGCGGCACGGCGACGGGTTTCACCAGAAAGCGCAAGGTCTACCCTCCCGAGCTTACGGGAGACTATGAGGCGCGCCTCATGAAGGCTAACGCTATCCTCGCGGATATCGAGCAAAACGGAATGCCGCCGCAAAGGGTGGCGGCGGATATTGCAGCGATTGCCGAATCGCCTCTGCCGCCTATTATTCACGCCGTCGGAATAAAAAACAAAATCCTCGCCGCCGCCGACAAAATATTGCCCGACAGCCTAAACTCAATGCTGGTCAAAAACAAATATAAGCAGAACGCGCCGAAAATCAAAAATTAAGGCTCTAAAGAAAAAATCAAAAAACCGGCCGTTAATTTGACAAAACACGATATTATCAACGACAAAAACAAAAATCAACCTAACGCAATATCAATAGCAAAACAAAAATTAACCGAACGGCATAAAGAAAGCGGCTTTGAAAGAGCCGCTTTCTTTACGCCTCAATTCGCCTTTTACGACTACTTATTTTACCTTTTATGGTAACTTAATTTTACCTTTTATGGTAACTTCACTTTACCTTTTATGATAATTTTATTTTACCTTTTATGGCAATACCATTTTAATTTTACCTTTTATGGAAATTACATTTTACCTTTTATGGAAAATACGCTTGACAAATTGCCAAATATGAGTATAATGTATATATAACGGAGGTCACTCGTGGCAAAGAAATATTTTAACAGGCTTTTAGACGGCAAGTTCAAAGCCGCGCTCGACGCGTTGGGCTGCGTATATATCGAAGGCCCTAAGTGGTGCGGCAAATCGACGACGGCGGAGCGGTTCGCAAAAACCGTAGTCAAATTGCAAGACCCCTTGACCTTTGACCGTTATTCGGCTTTTGCTATGACAAGCAGAGAGCTTTTGCTCGACGGGGAAAAGCCGTTAATGTTTGACGAGTGGCAAAAAATTCCGGCTCTTTGGGACTTTATACGCGCCGATATAGACGAGCATTCCTCCGTCGGGCAATATATTCTCACCGGCTCGGCAAAGCCGCGGGAGGACGGCAAAAGGCACACGGGCACGGGCAGAATTGCCAAAATAACCATGTATCCCATGTCGCTCTGGGAGTCAAAGGATTCGTCAGGCGAGGTTTCGCTTGCCCGCGTATTCGACGGAAACGACACGATAAACGGCGCGTCAAAGCTGACCCTCGAAAATCTGGCCTTTGCCGTCTGTAGGGGCGGCTGGCCCGAATCGGTAGTCCGCCCCGAGCAGGCCGCGACGCTCATTGAATATTATTATAAGTCGCTGACGACCGAGGACATAACCGACGTAGACGGAATAGAGCGCAATCCCAAAAGGGCGCAAGCGATATTGCGCTCTTACGCAAGGCATATATCGACCTTTGCGAGCAACGCGACTATAATGGCGGATATCGAGGCCAACGACAAGGGAATGACCAAGCCGACGTTCAATTCATACATTTCGGCGTTTGAAAAGCTCTTTGTAATCAACGACGTTTCCGCGTGGTCGCCGCGGCTTCGGTCAAAGACTACTATCAGGTCGTCGGCCAAGCGGCAATTTGCCGACCCTTCCCTCGCGGCGTACGCGCTCGGAGCGCACCCGAACGATTTAATCGCCGACCTAAAGACCTTCGGCTTTTTGTTCGAGTCTCTTTGCGAACGCGATTTGAGAGCTTACGCGCAAAGCCTAAACGGCGAGGTCTCCCACTACCGCGACGAAAGCGGTCTGGAAGCCGACGCTATTGTTCACCTTCCCGACGGCAGATGGGGCGCGATAGAGATAAAATTAGGCGGAAATATGATAGACGAGGCGGCGGCAAACCTGATAAAATTAAAAAACAAGGTCGCCGAGCCAAAGGAACCGTCGTTTTTGATGACGCTTACCGGAACGCCTTACGCCTATAAGCGGCCCGACGGCGTTCTCGTCGTTCCGATCGGGTGCTTAAAAAGCTGACAAACGCAGGTCGAACGCATGAAAACGCGTTTGCCTTGCTATTTTATTGACTTTTGCGACCGTAAGCTGTAAAATAATAGCATGGATAAAGCAAGCTTTGACGAACAACTGCGGCGTTATGCCGAAAGCGGCGAATTAAACGTCTGCACCGCCGAATTTATGCGCGCGCAGCGGCGCGATATCGCGCGGATACGCAGATATAACCGCGCGCACACCTACAGCCTAAAGCTAAAGGCGCGGTTACTGCGCAAAATATTCCGCTCGGTCGGCGCGAATTTGTATATCGAGTCGCCGTTTTTTGCAAATTGGGGACGCAACACGTCGTGGGGCGACGACTGTTACGCCAATTTTGGGCTGACGCTCGTCGACGACGGCAATATTTATATCGGCAACAAGGTTTTGTTCGGCCCGAACGTCACGGTTTGCACGGTAGGACACCCCGTGCACGTCGACATTCGCGAGTTTAACGGCGAATGGCGGCAGTTTTCATTCCCTATCCATATAGGCGATTACGTATGGGTAGGCGGACATTCAATAATTCTGCCGGGAGTGACTATCGGCGAAAACAGCGTCATCGGCGCGGGCAGCGTCGTAACCCGGGATATTCCCCCGAACGTCGTCGCCGTCGGCAATCCCTGCCGCGTCTTGCGCGAAATTACCGACCTTGACAAGGAGTTTTACGCCAAAGGCCGACGGGTTCCGCCCGGGCTTAGGGCGGAACGCCGCTCTTGACATTGCTCAAAAAAAGAAATATCCTATTAAAATATAATTACGGAGGAACCGATTATGGAATACGTTACTTTAAACAACGGCGTAAAAATGCCGATACTCGGCTACGGCGTCTTTCAAATTCCCGACCATGCCGAATGCGAACGGTGCGTCCTTGACGCTATCGAGGTCGGCTACCGTCACATCGATACGGCGCAAAGCTACCGCAACGAGGCGGCCGTCGGCGACGCCGTCATAAAATGCGGCGTGCCGAGGAGCGAGCTGTTTATCACGACAAAATTATGGATAGACAACTACGGCTTTGACAACGCCGCGGCGGCAATCGACGCCTCTCTCAAAAGACTCAAAACCGACTACGCCGACCTTTTTTTATTACATCAGCCGTTCGGCGACTGTTACGGCGCGTACCGCGCGTTAGAGGCGGCCTACAAGGCCGGCAAGGTTCGCGCAATCGGCGTCAGCAACTTTTATCCCGACAGATTTACCGATATAACACTTTTTAACAAAATAAAGCCGCAGGTCAATCAAATTGAGGCGCATGTATTTTTTCAACAAAAAAAAGCGAGAGAGACCGCAAAAAAATACGACTGTCAAATAGAGGCGTGGGCGCCGTTTGCCGAGGGCAAAAACGGCTTTTTTTCAAACGAAACCTTGACGGCAATCGGCAAAAAATACGGCAAAACCGCCGCGCAAGCCGCGCTCCGCTTTCTCATACAAGAGGGCGTCGTCGTCATTCCCAAGACGACGCACAGAGAAAGAATGATTGAAAACCTCGACGTTTTTGATTTTGAGCTAAGCGCGGACGATATCAAAGCCATAGGCCTGCTCGACAAAAACGAGAGCCTTTTCTTTCGCCACGACACACAGGAGTCCGTGGAAATGTTCTTTTCATGGATAGCGCAAAGGGGAAAAATCTAAATGGTGTTATATTTTACGGCGATGGGCAACAGCCTTTATGTCGCAAAACGGCTCGACGAAAAGCCCATAAGCATTCCGCAAATTATAAACGGCGGGAGTCCGGAATTTAAAGCTTCCGCAATCGGCGTCGTTTTTCCGATATATTGCGCCGAGCCGCCGAAATCGGTCAAGGAGTTTTTAAAAAAAGCCGCCTTCCAAACCGACTATTTATATTTTGTCATGACATACGGTAAGCACGACTGCGATTGTCCCGAATGGACGGCTCGGTTTTGCGAAAAGTCCGAGAGAAAGCCGGACTATATAGCGACCGTAAAAATGGTGGATAATTATTTGCCCGCATTCGATATGAACGAACAAACGGCTATCGACAAAAATGTAGACGGGCAATTGAGCGCAATTATAAAAGCCGTATCGGAGCGGCAAAAAGGCGTTCCGATCGCGACGAAGAATGGCGTTAAGCTACATAAGCTCGTCGCATTGATGAATAGAATCATGCCCGGCTTTAATAACGGCAAGCGACTCAAAATGCTAAACGACAAATGCACGGGTTGTGGAATTTGCACTAAGGTTTGCCCCGTCGGCAATATAAAAATTGAGAACGACGGCAAGGCGAAACGCAAAGAGCGCGTCTGCGAGTTTTGTCTTGCATGTATTCAACTCTGCCCGCGCAAGGCAATCGGAATCAAACCGGACAAAAACAAAAATGCGCGGTACAAAAACCCGAATATAACGCTCGAAGAAATCATAGAGGCAAATTGGGAAAAACCGAAGGCATAAAAGGCATAGCCGATCGCGCTCGTAATATCTTCCCTATCCTTCGGATTCTATAATTTGTCGTTAGGCTTTCTGCTTTGGGTCTGCCTCGTCTTTTCCGTCGGCGGTTTTTATATGGACGGCGCGGCAATAACTACTTCTAAGGGTTTACTCGCCCCGATAATTATGCATATTGCGGTAAACATGATTTTTGTCTTTTTAGGCGTTATTTTTTGAGCACGTTAATTGCGGCTTGCCGCACAAGCGGCACATATTAAGTTGCATATAAGTTTTATTATATAAAAAACGGAAGCGCGCATTGACAAGCCCTCTTAGACGGCGTATAATAATATTAAACAAAGGGCGCGGAATTTTTTTCGGTGTATAAGGTGTGAAAAGAAATGAAAAGCCTGACAAAATATGAAATAACGCAAGACCGTCTCCGCACCGTTTTTGAGGCGGCGGGCATAGGCGGAATAGACGGCGTAACCGAGATTTCGGACGGTTGGTATAACAGCGTCTTTTCTGCGATTGATAAAAGCGGCAAGAAATATGTCATAAAGATTGCGCCGCCGAAAGACGCGGCGGTTTTGTCATACGAAAAAAATATAATGAACTCCGAGGTGAAGTTTTATCGCCTGCTCAAGGAAAAAACGACTATAAAAACGCCCGAAATAATCTTTGCGGATTTTAGCGGAAGGATAATCTCCGCCGCCTATTTTATAATGGAATTTTTGAGCGGCGAAAGACTCGACAAAGCCGGGCTGTCGCCCATAGAAAAGCAAAAAGCCGACGGAGAAATCGCGCGGCTTTTGGCGGAATTTCACAAAATTCAAGGCGTGGGCTACGGCTATGAGCAAACGGGGCTTTGCGACAATTGGAAGGACGCCTTGACGGGCATGACGCAAGCTCTTATCGACGACTCGGCGGCCTTCGGAAAGAAATGCAAAATCGGAGAAAGGCTGTTGTCATACATAGACAAGTTTGCCGACTCGCTAAAGGACGCGCCGTGCGTATTCGTAAATTTTGACGTTCACTCTATGAATCTGTTTTGTCAAAGAACCGCGGACGGCGGCATAGAGCTTGCCGCGCTTGACTTGGAGCGCGGTTTTTGGGGCGACCCGATAGGCGACCTCGTAATGCCCGAGCTGTTAAAGCCCTTTGAAAAAAAGAATATTTTGACCAATTACAACAAATACGCCGCAAAAAAGCTAATCGCGGACGACGCCGACACGCAAATCCGCTATAACCTCATGGCGACCTACCTCGCCGCGATAATGTACGCCGAGCGGTTTTCGCGCTTTAAGGGCGCAAAAAAATATTTTAACCCCGTATATCTCGGCGGAACTATAGCAAGCGCGGTTGTCGCAAGGCGGGCGTTTTCCGCGCTAAAAAAATTGTCGTATGGCAAAAGATAAACTGCGTGATTTGGAGCAAAAGAGTATTCCGCGGCTGATACTTAGCTATTCGGTAACGACCTTCGCCGCGCTTGCGCTAAACGGCGTATATACGCTGACGGACGCGATTTTTATCGGGCGCGGCATAGGTGCGGACGCGCTCGGCGGCATTGCGGCGGTGTTGCCCTTTATTATGCTGCAAGGCGCGGTATCCTCAATGACGGGCGGCGGCGCGGCCATCTTGGTTTCGCAATTACTCGGCAAGAACGACAAGAAAAAAGCCGGCGAAACGGTGTTTGCGGCGGCAACGGCTTTTTGGGTTGCCTCGCTTCTTATAACCGCGCTCGGTTTGATTTTTATAGACCCTCTTTTGAACGCTTTAGGCGTCGCCGACAACCTAAAGGCATACGCCGAGCCGTATTTGCGGATATTGCTAATCGGAACGGTATTCTCCACCGGCTTTTCCGCGGTAATGCGCGCGGAGGGCAAAATGCTTTATGCCCTTTTGCAATGGGTGATACCCGTTTCAATAAATATCGTTTTGGACGGGGTTTTGATATTCGGCTTTAATATGGGCGCAGAGAGCGCGGCATATGCGACACTCGGTTGTTATATCGCAACTTTTATCACGGCGCTGTTATTTTTCACAAGGTTTTCGTTCTTAGATTTCAAGAACGTAAGATTTAAGGTCAAAACGCTCGGCGGCGTTTTGACGGTCGGCTTGCCGTCGCTTGTGCAAATGGGTTCGATCGCGGCGGGCATGGCTCTTTTAAACAACGCGCTTAGGACGATAGGCGGCGGCGAGCCGCAAATAACATACGGCATTATCGGCAAAATATTTATGTTTTGCATAGTGCCCTTAACGGCGATTACCCAGGTCCTGCAACCGATAGCGGGATATAACCACGGAGCGGGAAAGCCCGAAAGAATAAAAACCGCCATGAAATATACCGTGCTGTTTTCGCTTGCCGCCGCTGCGTTGCCGCTGATAATCTGCGAGCTTGCGCCGCGCCTTTTGATAAGTATTTTCACTTCGGATAGCGCGCTTATCGACGTAGCGGCTCCTGCCTTAAGACAAGTAGCCGCCGCCTTTCCGTTTATGTTTTTGCCGTCCGCCGTAGGCATGCTTTTGCAATCGACGGGCAAAAAGCTTATGGCCGCCTTACTGTTTGCCTCAAGCTTTATTTTTGTGCCGCCCTTTGCGCTCCTTTTGGGCGCGGCAAAAGGAGCCGCCTATATATGGCTTTCCTTCCCGATTGCGTGCGCGACGGCAAGCGCGATTGCCGCCGCCGTTCTTTTTGTCTTTTTCAAAAAATACGACAAAATTTTTAAACCGCTTAAAATCGACTTAGAGAATAATCGGTAATGATGTTGTACCGTATGTGAGGCAATAACTTCTAAGGGTTTATTCGCCCCGATAGTTATACATATTGCGGTAAACATGATTTTTGTCTTTTTAGGCGTTATTTTTTGAGCGCGTTAATTGCGGCTTACCGCACAAAGCGGCACATATTAAGTTGCATATAGGTTTTATTATATAAAAAACGGAAGCGCGCATTGACAAACGGGCTTAGACGGGATATAATAATAATAAGATGCGGTTTCTGATAAAAAACATATGAAAACCGAATTATTAGGAGGACTTAGCGTGAATAATGTCGAAAGAAAAGAACAAGGCTTACCTTATTGCTACGATGACCCCGCACTGCTCGGCGATCAGCATATTTATCAAAACAAGATGATTGAATACAATAAAACCTTGCCTACCGAAACCGACAAACGTCAAGCGCTTTTGAAAGAAGTTTTTGCCGAAATCGGCGACGGCTGTACGGTCGAGACGCCGCTCAACTCAAACTGGGGCTGTAAGCACGTCCATCTCGGAAAGGGTGTCTATATCAATTCAAACGTAACCTTTGTAGACGACGAACATATTTTTATAGGCGACGATTGTCTGATTGCGCCGAATGTGGTTTTTTCCACGGCAGGACATCCGATTTTGCCGATTCTTAGGGAGCGTCACTATGTATATAATCTCCCGATACGTATAGGGAAAAATGTTTGGATCGGTTCCGCCGCGCAGATTATGCCCGGCATTACAATCGGCGATAACTCCGTAATCGGCTCGGGAAGCGTGGTGACAAGCGATATTCCGTCAAATGTGGTTGCATACGGCGTTCCTTGCAAAATAATCCGTGAAATAGGAGAAAAGGACAGGGAGTTTTACTACAAGGGCAGAAAGCTTGACGTATGGGAATAGA
This sequence comes from Clostridiales bacterium, assembly GCA_031273825.1. Lineage (GTDB taxonomy): Bacteria > Bacillota > Clostridia > Christensenellales > JAISNN01 > JAISNN01. The sequence goes on along the minus strand of JAISRB010000130.1, from coordinate 6,116 downwards.
CGGCATAAATGGCTCTTTTAAACAACGCGCTTAGGACGATAGGCGGCGGAGAGCCGCAAATAACATACGGTCATTGACCAACTTTCGTTTTCGGTTTAACCGCTTTGATTTCGGGTCGGGGCGGTTATTCTTTTAGGGCGGCTATTGCTTCATAGATTTTGATTAATACTTCATATATATTTTTTAAGGTTTCTATGAGTTCTTTCACGTTGCCCCGCCTCCTATATATCGTCATTTGTAAATATATGTTCGTTGAATATCTATAGCTAGATTATAAACCAAACACATTGACATGTCAAGCGTTTCCACACCTCTTTAAATTATTAAAATAACCGAATTAACACCTTTGACCGGACAAAAAACTATATCCGTCAATAAGTCTAAGACAAAAAACAAGCGTGGGCGCGTCTTGCGTCATTACGCCGCTTGTGTCATTACCCCACCTAAAAATAAATCAATCTATAGAATTATCGGCCTCATATATTGACGGAAGCTGACGCAAAAGTCGTGATAGCTTTAGACATAAAATATTAATTTTTGCGTCAATTTTGCACCTATCGCTAAGCAATCGCTATATACGGTGCAGAATAAAAAACAAAAAAATCACTATATATAGTGGTTTTGAAATGGTGGAGCAGAGCCGATGCAATACGAGACACGACCATACTTCAATAGAAATTATATCACGACATTATATTTTTGTCAAAGGTTTTGTGGGCATAGTATTTCAATCAAATCCACCCAAAAGAGAATATAAAGGGGCGTGTTTATTTGACGGCAGAGACAAAGGTGGACACTACAAAAGAAAAGACAGTTAAGCCAGTCTTTTCTTTATATGTTAGTTATCCATTTTGTTTTTTTGTGCCTTTTGATTTATTAGTGCAAATGGTGCAGTTTTGCTTATTGCCTTATCTCAAATAATTTATTACTAAATCTATCTTAGTTATGCGAATTTATAGTGTTTATTGATTTCATCAATATATTGTTTTGTTTCGATAGTCAAAAGCATAGAAATGATACTATCAAACGAGAGTGTATATTGACTAACCGTGTTGGCATTATAAATTTCCCCAACAAATCTATCTATTGAAATTGGAACAATTTTTTCTTTACTTGTAGCACAACGGAATTGGAAGAATGTCGCAATATCATAGTGAATAAGTGGAGCAATGAGTGCCATTCTATATTCAATACCCGTACTTGTTTTTAATTCAGTCATATGACGAACGATAGAAGTTGTTTCACTATTCTCTTGTTGCTTTGCATTTTTCGCCATTGTAAGTTCAAAAATATATGAGCCATCCTTATGTTCAAATACAATATCGGGTCTTCCAGCAGGAGCATAAGATAATGGTGTTCCATCTTCACTCATAATCATATTTGCAATTAAGCCATTAGAACCGAATTTCTTCGCAATAATTAAAGCAGTTAAGTATTCTAATCGTAAAGCTTCTGGGATTTCGCCAAATTGAGATGAAGCGGTAATTGTTCCGCTTAAAATAAGTAATTCTGCTAATAAAATTTTTTCTTCTAAATTTTCAGCAACTTTACCTATAATTGATTTATTAAATTTATCTTCAATAATGTTTTCGGCTTGTTCAATCGTTGTTGTTTTGAAATCAATATTTATGCCAAATAATTTTGCTTTTGAAACAATAATATTTTTGCGAGTATCTATGTCGACAAGCCAAGGCAATTCAATATTATGCAAATAATTGTAATAATCATATTGGTTATTAAAAGTTTCAAATTTATAGCCTTTATATTTTTCTAAAATGGTATCAACTTTTGATTGGTTAAACGAAGAAAAATTGTAATAAATATGTTTGAAACTCCCGTGAGCAATAAGTAAGCCCGTCATTTCAAATTTACGAAAAACATCATCTGCATAATCTTTAATGATACTCTCATATTTCAATGGCAATATGTCTTGTGCATTAAGAAAGTCCATTATCGCTTTTTCATTTGGAACTAATTTATATGCTTTGCGATACTCAATTATATTATTGACTGCGGTTTGATAATCACAATCTTTCATACTTAATACAAAGGTTGCAAATTCGTGTGTTAGAATTCCTTTGGGCTCATTTCCAAGTGCTTGCCATTTTTTGTTTACTCCGTCAATTACAAATAAAGTATTAAGAAATGGACGAGATTGGTTATATAGTTTTGGACGAACAGGGCTATTGGCGTGCATACCAATTATTGATTTGCTATAAATATCTGCCGAACTCATTTCATTCTTAATCAATTCTTCGCCGAGTTTTGATAATTCCATTTCGTAAAAGGCTCGGCTTTCGCTTTTGAAAATTAAAAAACCTTGGTCTCTTAAAGCACGAAGTTGTGTCAATGCTCTACCACGAAAGGTTGTTGCTTGTGGATTATCAATAAAGGCTTGCTTAACTTCTGCGTCATTTAATGGAATATCGTCCCTAATTTTATCTTTAATCACTTGCGAGACATTAAGAAAATTATATGTGCCATTTTTGACAAGAGCATATAAATAGCCAACTTCCATTTCTTTTGGCGAAACTTTCCTATTGGTATAAGGTAAAAATGCTTTCAAAAATTCCACATTTCTTTTAGGATTTCTTATTGTTGTATTTATTGAAAATATCTTATATCCTTTACGATTTCCACTTGTCCCCATTTTATTTTTCTCCTTTTTCAAAGTTAGTTATCAATACTTCTTGTGCAAGTGAATGATTTTTTCTTCTATAATTCGCATTGTGGTATTGTCGTTTCATAGTATGGACAGTATATTTTTTTGACCATTCAATTAGTTGATGATTTGTCTTACCATTTGAATAAAATACATTTGACAAAGCAAATTGCACACCACGCTCGTTCATTTTATCTAACAAAGCCAATAAAGCCTTTTCGTGTTCCATTGTCCAAAATAAATTATAGGGTGCGTCAGTAATCATATAAGGCGGGTCAAAGTAATAAAGTTTTTTGGGCGGTTGGTCTAAATTATATATTTGTTCATCTCTAAAATCGCAATTCGTTATATGAACATTTTTCTGTTTAATTGCGTTTGCAAAATCTATTGTCTTATCATAAATTGAATTACAAAAATCAACTTTCCCAATTGGGATATTGAATTCGCCTTTTTTATTAAATCGCAGGTAATGATTAAACCCATAAACCACCAAAGCAAATAATACTGACATATCTTTCGCGGTAGCGGAGTTATAATCAGTTTTCATTCTATTAAATCCAACTTTATTATATAATGATAGACCTTCGTGTTTGTATTCAATGTATGTGCCTTTGGGTTTGACACGAGAATATGTCAAATTATATTTCTCGATAATTGCTTCCATATTTGATATTATTTTTTCAGTTGGTGTATCAATGAAGTATTTAATGAGAGATAGCACTTCTACCGAAGTATCGTTTATATAAATTTCTTTTGCATAAGAGTTTACTGCTACCAAGGCACTGCCGCAAAAAACATCATAAAAACATTCTGTATCTTTCGGCAGAATATCAAATATCTCATTGAGTAATTTTGCTTTATTGCCCGTGTAATTCAGTGGTGAATAAACCATTCAATCTCTCCTTTGCTTTATTGTAATATGCTTCATCAATTTCCGAGCCAATAAATTTGCGTTCAGTTTGTCTGCAAGCGATAGCCGTTGTCGCAGAGCCAAAAAATGGGTCAAAGATTAAATCGTCTTTATTTGTATGAACTTTTATTAAATTTATAACGACTTCTAAATTCTTTTGTGTTGGGTGTATTCTATTTTTGCCAAGGACAACGCCACTTCTGTAAACTGGTTTTAGGTATGGGACTTCTTTCGGCTTATTAAAAGTCCATTTTTTGCCAGCCTTTACCGCCCAAATTGCAACTTCAAAATCCATAACATAACGACTATCCACATTCCTTGGCATAGGATTTGTTTTTTCCCAACGAATTAAATCTTTAACCAAGAAGCCTTTTTGTTCTAATGCTTCTACAATATATGACGAATTTTTCCAATCGGTAAAGATGATAAAAGCACCACCAGCAACAATAAGGTCGGCACTATCCACTATCCATTGTTTATGGTCAAATCCGTAATCCCATTTGCCATAGTTCATTCCACTTCTGCCCATATTTGAAAAACCTAATTGATGGTCTCGGCTTACGCAATAGGGTGGATCTGTGATTATTGCATCAACCTTGATGTGTTTTTCTTTCATTTCTTGTATAAGAACCTTACAATCACAGTTTCTTATAATCGTATTTTTATTTTCTTGTTCATCAAAAAAAGAGGAGCTTTCAGCCGTTTGAATATTTATTTTTTTCATACTTCCTCCTTTGGGACAACATTCATAATGTCTGCTATATCGCAATGTAGAACTTGGCAAATTCTTAACATTACTTCCATACTTACGGTTTCGCCTTTACCCAATTTGGCAAGTGTAGCCGTGCTTAAATCAGCGACTGTTCGTAGATTAGTTTTTGTCATCTTCTTGTCAATGAGCAACTTCCACAATTTATTATAATTGACTGCCATTTTTTATCCTTTTATCAAATACACGACTATGATAACAAAAAAATACAAAAAGTGCAAACAAATTGTTAGCACTTCTAAATATTTATTTTACCATGGCAAATCTTCATCTTTTATTTGAATTGGTATAAGTTCAATTTTTTGAATATCTTTGCCGTCTTGCTTTTCATAAACTTGCTTGCCGTCCTTTTCAATTCGTGTAATATTATGTATTCTGCGAAGTAAGGCATTGTATTGTTCTTTGTTGTCGGCTTGAATATTTTTGTATTGTTCATTTAGCGGTTTGTTTGAAATTATATATACGGTTTCATAGCAAGCCACTTTGTCATTGTATCGGCACGGGAGCCACAAGGGGTAAATATCAAGGAAGTTAAGGAAGTCAGTTAGTTTGAAACTGCTATCATATTCGTCAAAGCAAATAATCGGTTCGCCTTTATAACTGTCAAACGGGTGGCATAATTGGTAACTCTGTAAACATTTTTGTAGCCGTGTTTGTTTAGAACGAAAGAGGTTTTGCCGACACCTGCACCACCATAGATGTAGGTTACGGAAAGTTTACGGATTTTTTTCGGCGTATTCTGTAAATATGGTTTCTTGTCGCATTTTATCAAGGTGGGAATAGTTTTTTGAGTAAAGCGTTGGATAAAGTTTTTTAAGGTCGTTGTTTTTCACTCCTATATCAATCATTTCAAAGAAGTTGGCTATGTCCGTTCTTGCCCTCTCTTCTGCAAAAAGTCCAACCGAAGAACATAAATGTAGCAAGTGATGACACTGTAAATTATTATAATAAGCGAATTGGTGATGACGGTTTACAAAGCCTTGAAATTCGTATTGCCCACGCAAAAGAACAAGCCGAAGAATACACCGAAAAATATTTAAGTGCGAATGGAGAGTTGTTGCGTAAAGGCATTGAGACGAAGATGAAAGAGATAGAAATTCTCTTGAATGACCTTGAAACACAAAAAGCAGAGTTGGAGTTGGAGCGTGGCTTGGAATTAAAAAAGGAGCACATAGTTGCGTTCCTTACAAATATATCTCACTTTGACCCAAAAGACATTACTGTTCAACAAGACATAATAGAAAACTTGGTTGCAAAGGTATTTATTATGAAAGACGGTGAAATTGTTGTGGCAAGAAAGTTGTGGTAGATATAGACGAAAAAGACACCCAAACCGCTATAAATGGCGGTAATTCAATGTCTCGTATTTCGTCAATGTTGGTGGGAAGAGGTGGATTCGAACCACCGAAGTCAAAGACGGCAGATTTACAGTCTGCTCCCTTTAGCCACTCGGGAATCTTCCCATAATATTTTTTGCCGCAAACCCCGCCTCAACTTATAAGCTTATCGCAGTTTTAGCGTTTTTTTGGAGCCGGCGAACGGAATCGAACCATCAACCTGCTGATTACAAATCAGCTGCTCTGCCTGATTGAGCTACGCCGGCAAACCGTTCCGCATTTTCACAGCCCCAATATATTAGCATAATTTCGCATTATTGTCAATCATTTTCGGGTTATTTTCTGTTAAACGCGGCAATCTTTACGATTTTTTTTACGGTTTAATTTCACGCTTTTATTTATACAGCGGATTTCTGTCGCACAAGTCCTTGACCTTAG
>JAISRB010000044.1 GCA_031273825.1 Clostridiales bacterium | reverse complement strand
CCGCAGCCGACGTAAGCGCGCCGGCCTTTGCCTTGCTTGTCATGATGACAAACGGCCTCTTTAGGGCGTATGAGCCGTCTAAAACCGTCGCCGCGCTCGGCTCTACACCGTCTACGCTTACGGTTTTTACCGAGTCGTCAACGCTGCCGAGAGAGATATACCCTATCGAGTTTTCCGACGACGCGACCTTTGTCATAACCGCTACCGTGCTGTTTTGAATGCTGAGATTTTTGACGAATATGTCCGACGTTTGCGCCGAGCCGTCGGCCTTTTTTGCCAGCGAATCGCCGTCCGCGTTTTTGATAAGCCCGTCAAAGGCGTCTCTCGTTCCGCTTCCCGCCTCTCGCGAGACGACGAGTATTTCCTTTTCCTCGGGGTCGCAGGCCGAAAGACCCGTTACGCCTATCGCGATACACAATACCGCTAATAAAATTTTGCCTAACCTTTTCATTTTCTTTTCAACTCCTTATTTGAATTTTACGTTTACATTATATAAAAATTCAAAAGGAAAGTCAGTAAGAAAGCGTTTAGGCGGCGTAAAGTTTTGTAAACGCGCCGTTTTGCGCATTTTTACGCGCCGCGCCCTATTCTAAGCACCTATACAACAAAACTCTGCCGGGGCTTTTGACGGGAATTACAAGCTCCCCGTTTTGTTTGAGAATTTCCTCGGGCGGAGCCGACAGAGCCTTGGCGATATCCCAGAGCGTTTCGCCGGGCGCGGTGTTATATACGCTTATCGCGCTTACGTCTTTTTTTGTTTCGGTCTCCACGACGTCGGATATGACATAAACGCCGTCCTCGCCGTAGGCCTGTATGCTAAAAAACAGCTCGGCCGACACGTCCAGCTCGCGGTCTCTCCTGCGCTTGACGGTGACGGTTCCCGCCGCGCCCTTTCCCTCTAATCTATAGCTTTCGTCGGCCATAGTCGGGCGTTTTGTCGCGATAGAATAAGGTATCTCGATATCCACCGAATCTATCACCTCGTCGATATCCTTATATATTACCGTCAGCCCGACGACGCCCTCGACTATTACCTTTTCTCCCGACGGCTTAACGGCGGCGAGCTTGTTGACGACGCCGACGCAGGCCAAAATTTCGCCGACGGCGGGGCGGCTTTCGTCGAGATTTACCGAGCCGTTGACCGTATCTCTGAACGCCGCCGACTCCAAAAATTTGGACGCGGAAAATTTTTCCGTTTTGACTGTTATTTCGTTGGAGACGCTAAACAGATCGGAGACGATTTCCTCCTCGACGGTGACTATTATCGTCGTGTCAAATTGCACTATAGCCTCGATTCTTATGATGTTGTTGCCCTCGCTTCCCGACAATACGACCTTCGTGTTTTTTATGACGGCGTCGGTAAAGGCGCGAACGTCCGTGCCCTGCACGGTCTGCTGCTCCTCCGTTACGGGGATTGCAAACTGCTTGTTTTCAAACGCGCCGTCGGCGTTGACATAAAGCACGTTGGCAAACACCGTCGCGTTTATGGTTATTATGCCGTTGCCTACTACCGACTCGTCGACGGCGACGGCGGCGTCAAACATCAGCACCTGCGAAACGTTCGTCCCCGTCGCCACCTCGTCTGATATCTCGGTTGAGCTTATCAGCGCGTCCAAATAGCTCTGCGTAAAGATTTTGCGCCTCTCGCCCAGATAGTTGTCGGCGACGTCCTTTAGCGCGGGGATAGCCTCTTGGGCTATCATATAAAGGCTGTTTTCGATGACGAGCGAAACGACGACGTTGCCGTCGCCGCCGATTTCGACGTCTATGACGTCGGTTTTTGCCGCCAATCTGCTTGTCGGCGTTATTTCGGGCGCGGCGATTTTGTCTTTGTAGTCGGCAAAATAGTCGAGACTTACCACCTCCTCGTCCTCGTTGACAAACAACACCTTATAATTTACCCGTCCGTTCAAAACCGCCTCGCCGTTTTGAGCGTCGACCGCCGTAATTTTGGGGTCTGCGATAATCGAAAGAACCTTTTTGATTTTTTTGCCGTCCTTTGTCTCTATGGCAAAATCCACCATGACCTGCGACGACGCGATAAATTTTTTGTAATGCGTTCCGATTTCTCCGTAACTCAATTCGTCCGACATTTTTTATGCTCCTTTTGTCTTTTTTTTTGAATCCGCGCCAAAAAAAAGCCCCTGCGATTTTTCGGCTTCTTAATCAATACGTTAATAATTTATGCCGGAGAGCTTGCGATATGCTTAATTTTTTTGATTGACCGCGGCAAACGCCTAAAAAATGTGTTTGACCTTATTCATATGTAATCTCGTCCGCGTCGGCGGGCTTGCTTACAAGCTTGTTACGAGGCTCGGCGTTTTCTCCGTCCGCTAAGGCGCGCGCCTTCGGCGGCGGCTCTCCGCCGATTTGACTCGCCCATATCCTCTTATAAACGCCGTTTTTTCCCAAAAGCTCCGCGTGACCTCCGCGCTCGGCTATTTTGTTTTTGTCTATGACTACAATTTCGTCGCACCGCCTGATTGTCGACAGCCTGTGCGCTATGACGATAACCGTGCAATCAAGACCGAATATCGTCTCATAAATTTGCGCCTCCGACAAAAAATCGAGATTGCTCGTCGCCTCGTCCATTATCAATATCTTGGGCTTTTTGATTAAGGCTCTTGCGAGAGCGATTCTCTGTCTTTCGCCGCCCGACAAATTTGCTCCGGCCTCCTCCAAATACGCGCCGTATTTTGCCGGCAGATTTTCAATAAAATTGCCGCATCCGGCGCGGCGGCACGCCTCCTTCATTTCGCCGTAGGTCGCGCCGCGCTTGCCGAGCTTGATGTTTTCCTCGATTGTGCCGCTAAACAATTCCACGTTTTGAGGAACATACGCGACAGCCTGCCGCAAGACCTTTTTGTCAAGCTCCTCGATATTATATCCGTTGATACGCACCGAGCCTGCCTCGGGATTCCACAAGCCGAGCAGCAGCTTTGCAAGCGTAGTCTTGCCGCCGCCGCTCTCGCCGACAAGCGCAACCTTTTGCTTTTCGGCTATTTTGAGGCTGATATTTTTCAAAACAGGAGAGCGGCTGCCGTAGCGAAAGGTGACGTTGTCGATTTCTATGTCGCCGTCAAGGTCAAATTCCTTGATTAGATTTTCGGCGTCCGGCTGTTCCGGCTCCAAATCATAAAGCTCGCTCATGCGTTTCATGGCGATATTCGCCTCCTGAATCTGCATTTGCAAGCCGACAAGCCGCCCGATAGGGTCCATAAAATAGCCCGACAACGACATAAACGCAAACATACTGCCGAGGGTTATGTCGTTGTTCATGACAAGCAGCGCGGCAACCCCCATAAGCGTAAGATTTCCGATATTGCCAAAAAAGCCGGCTATAACTCCCTGCGCGTTGCTTGTCACGCTTGTCTTATAGCCGACGCGGATAGCCGAAATATATTTGTTTTCCATGCGTTCCAAGGCGTCGTCCTCGACGCCAAAACTCTTGACCGTCTCGACGCCCTTTAGTCCGTCGATTATCTGGCTGTTCATGGCCGCCTGCTTTTCCATGCTCTGCAAATTGAGTTCCTTATACGGCTTTTTAAAGACATAGACGAGCACGACGTTCAACAGCGTCAAAACCGCGATGATTGCAAACAGCGTTTTATTCATAAAAAACAAAATAACGCCGCTGACAAGCGCGAGCATAATGTCGATAATGAGAGAAAGGCTGATTGTCGTAAAAATGTTTTTTATCGTTCCCGCGTCGGAAAAACGCGTCAATATGTCGCCCGTCCGTCTTGTGCCAAAAAACCTCATCGGCAAACTAAATATGTGCTTAAAATACCCGAGCATTAGCGGAATGTCGATTTTTAGCGACAGGTGCAACAACAAATGCTGTCTCGCCGCGCCGAGCGCGATATTAAAAAGCCCTATGATTCCAAACCCTATACAAAATATAAGCAGCTGGTTTTTGAGATTATACGGCAATATCTCGTCCATCAATATTTTGTTAAAAAAACTGCTTGCAATCCCCAAAACCGTCAATATGACGCTCCCCGCAATCGCGAGAGCAAAGAGCTTTTTTTGCGCCAAAAGCAGCTTAAAAAATCTGTTAAACACGCCGCCCGTCTTGGTTTTGTCGGCGATAAATTCGCTTGTCGGGGCGGTTAATATTAGATTGTTATCAAAATCTTCGAAAAATTCGTCTTTAGTTACTTTTCGCAAGCCTTTAACCGGGTCTGCAAGCAAAATATGATTTTTATAGATTTTATGGACAACCACAAAATGCGTCAGACCTTCTTTGGTTAGTATTCTTGCAATCGCGGGCAATGTAAATTTTTCTTCAAAGCCCTCCCGCGATAATCTCCATGCTTTCGCCTCAAAGCCGAGTTTCTCTAACGTTTCAACAATACCAAAAGCCGTCGTGCCTTTAATATCCGTGCCGGTCATATCCCTAAGCTTGGTTATCGTCGTTTCCTTTTTATATTGCAGACAGACCGTCGCGATACAAGCCGCGCCGCAATCGGTTATGTCGTGTTGTTTTACGCATTTATATCTACTCATTTAAATTTTACTCCGATTTGCTCGATTGCCCATTTGAGCCATGTTGTTTCGTCATATTTGATACGACTTTCGGCGAGCATACCTATGGTTAGATTTATAATATTGCCTTTTTTATCTTTTAGTTGGGTTTTATCTGGCTTAATCTTTACGCGAAAAAAAACAGCTCCGTCTTCTGTTTGAGTACTGTCACTGGCTATCTCAATAATTTTGCCGGTTAAAATACCGTATTCTGATTGCATTACTCCATTAAGCACAATTTCTACCGAATCATCAGTTGCGATTTTTGCCCTATCGGTTGCGCTGACAACGGTTTCAAAAAACAGATCAGCATTGTACGGCGAGCTTATACTGCCAAGCAAAATTCCCGCCTGCAAAACCGTTCCTATTGTTAATCCGGCCGTTAAGTGAACAATGCCGTCTTGTCCGGCGATTACTTTGTATTCTGCCAAACTATTTTTATACATTGCAAGTTGACTGCTATACTGAACAACTTGCACATTATATTCATCTAATGTTGCGTACTGCTGAGATAAAAACTGCACCTTTAAGCCGTCTACTTCCTCTTGCGTATACTCTCTTGGCTCTTCCTCGGTCGATTCGTTCTTTGCCGCATTTTCTTGACTTTTGATATAATCAATAAAAGTTTGCGCATCTGAATACGCTTTCATTTCGTTTGGATTATTGTTATCAAACGGATTGACCGTCGTGCTTTGGTTATTTAATGTATAGTTATTAATGAAAACTATTAGTCGCTCCATTATGTCTAATTTTGTAGTAAAAAAATCTACGTTTGCCTGAATCTGCACTATCTGCAATTCAACTTGAAAGCTGTTGATTTCGATTAGCACATCGCCTTTTTTTACATGCTCCCCCTCGTATACGTTAATCTTATCAATATTGCCGGAAACCTTATTCATTATATTGATCTTACCCTCGCTTGCGACAAGACCGTCAGCTTTGACCACATAAGTTTTTGTTGAAAACCCAGCCCACAAAATTACCGACACAACAAAAATCAACGTCATAAATGTAATTATAACGCCAAATGCGGGAGGCTTGCGATCGTAAATAATTTTACTTTCTTTCAATTCGCTATATGTATATATTTTTGACATCATTATTCCCCTTGATTTTCTTTCGGCTTAACTGGCATAAAAACATCGGCAAGTAAACATTTCTCTTCTTGCTTAATTAAAACCATATATGTTTCACCGGTAAGTTCAACATCATTTTCATATGCAAATAATTGCAACTTCATAGTTGCAAATTGCAACTTTTCCGCATCGCCGTTAAATCTCGCAAACAAACAATTTTCCACACGGATTTCTTTATCAAATCTATACGGGACTTCAAGCCTTACACTGTTCTGCTTTAATTGTATCATAATACGGCTATTTATTAACGGCTCGCCATCTACATCCGTGCCGATAACGCCGCTTGAATACATTATCAAAGGTCCTTGCGTTTCATATCCCTTGGTTTTAATCCAATTATTCAACATAATAATCTGCTTGTCTTGAGACAATAGTTCTTGTTGTGGAATACTTCTTGACAAAACATTAGCAAGCCTTAATATTTTATTTTCACGAGATTCAATTATTGGCATAAATCTTTTTCCTTTACCCTTCTGTTATATCTTTATCCTTTATCTTTATATTTAAATAAATTACGAGTTAATTTTTCTTTAAATAAGAAATATGGAAAATTAAATAATATTCCAAGCAACATATATATTGAGATTATCATATTTCTACCGACATATTCACCTATCAAATAAAAATAAATATTAGAGCAAATAAATAAAAAAACAAATAAGCAACCGAGAAATTTATTGTTTATTTTACCTTTATATGCACTAATTAAATTTCTTATAACGGAAAAATATAATATCAAAAAGATAAAACAAATTGCAAAAAATAAAAGCAAGGCATATATATCGTATTTATCAATATCAAAAAGATAAAACACTGCATTACTAACGATTATCAAAATAAACGAAATTAAAAAAGAATTTCTTATTTTTTTCGTGTCCATATTTTCGATAAATTCATACTCCTTATTTGTGGGTTTTATAGATGTTTTTTTATTTAAAAGTATTAGAACTATCGATAAAACTACCATTGAAAGATAAAAGATAGGTAGAAAAATTATGTTTTCTATATTTACAAATCCTACGATTCCCCAATAAAGCATTATCAATTTCAAAAAGAATTCAACATAAAAAAGCAGTTTTAACTTTTTTCTTTGAATATATATATCAACAAGCTTTTTACTACCTAACGCAATTATGCAAAGACCTAGCATTATTAAGAAAAATAAAAAGCATAACACAACTTGGCTACCTCCAAGATAACCAAGTTGTGCTATAATTATACAAATAGCTATAAAAATTATTAGGTTTTTATAATTATTTAACTTCAAGGCTCAAACCCGTTGGGACGGGAACAAAAAATACTTTTGTAAATGTCATCGTAAGTTCCAACCCCTTTCTCTGCGATAATGCGGAAACAAGGTATATGCCCAAAATAACAGACCCAACGCCGAGGAGACCCCAAATAATATTACCAATGCCCACAAACGTATTTAGCCAAGAAGTGGCCACAATGAACTTAGCCGCTGCTAAGACTGCAGTGATTGATGCCCAATTCGCCGCCGTAAGAAAAAGTACATCTAAAATGTCTTGATTTGACATATAGAAACCGTTTGTCACCCAATTAAACCCACCATCAACGTAACACATTTCCTCGCGGTCAAGTTCATAACCGCATGTAGGCAATACAAGATTGCTCCTTTTCATTTCCATAGTTCCGACCATTTGATTTGTTCCTCCTATTAAAAAATATAATATGTGTCATGGGCTTTAGCCCATGACCAAAAACCACCAAGGGTGGTTTGGAGTTTCTAAATCATCTTTTTGTAGCTATATTATAAGGCATTTTTTGGTCTTAGTCAATAGGTTTTTAAAAACTTTTTTCCTTTTTTTCTGTTTTTTGCCGATTAATTATGTCGGTAACCCGCTCGATAAGACATTAATTAGCTTTAGAACTTTATTTTCTCTGAGTTCTATTTGAGGCATGTTATTCCTACTTTTTTTCTTTGCCCTTTATTTTTTCTCTTACGCGGACAACAATATAACATATTGGCAATGTTACGACAGCCGCTAAAAAATAAATAATTATCACAAACGCTAAATATCTCTCCTCTCCCGAAGAATTAGAGCCTAAGCCGCCCATCAATACAAGATGAATAAAACCCCACACCCAATAAACTCTTTGAATGTTTTTTATATTCATTGCAATCAAAATATGACACGGCAACGTTATGACCAAAATAAACCAGACAAAGCCGCCGGCGTTGGTGTTGAATGTCAAAATCTCGAGCAAACCCAATATAAGAAAGCTCAAATTGATTACTAAATATGATAAACGCGCATTATTTTTTAACATATTCACTCATTACATAAAAATACGAGAGTACACTCGCAACCGTGCTTTTTATAACTTTAGATGACGGCAAATTGCTTATTGTCCGGATGATTCTTCGACTTTTTCAGCTTTTCTGTTTGGGGCCCATCGACAAAGCGATAACCAATATAATAAACCAAATTAGCGGAAGAAAATATGACACTATTTTTGCAGGTAAAATTATTTTATCCGCACTATTGGGCACAAAGCAACTAAATACAACCGCAAATATTACGACAGGAACATAGTACAAAAATAGACGCAAAATGCGTTTGCCAATGATA
>JAISRB010000036.1 GCA_031273825.1 Clostridiales bacterium | reverse complement strand
AGCCCGCGAGCGAAAACGCGAGAAAAACGACTAAGTTTACGACTACGACGCTGGCTCCCGCCGGCGTCGAAAAAATAAACGAAACCAATATGCCAAAAATAAAGCAGACCACCGAGACGACGGCGGAGCAAACGACGACGCTTCTGTAGCTTCCGAATATTCTCATGGACGTCAAGGCCGGAAAGATAATCAGGCTTGAAATGAGCATCGCGCCCATCATTCGCATTCCCACCACCACCGTCAAGGCCGTGAGAAGGGCTATCAGCATTATATACGCCCCCGCTCTTATGCCCGTCGCGGCGGCAAACTCCGAGTCAAAGGTCACGGCGAATATTTTGTTATAAAACAAAACGTACAAAATTAAGACGACCGCCGATATGCCGATGCTCAAAAACAAATCGCCGGAGCTTAGCGTCAGTATGCTACCGAACATAAAATTGTAAACGTCCGTATTCATACCGGTCGTCTGCGAGACGACGATTACGCCTATCGCGAGCGCGCCCGACGAGATTATGCCTATCGCGGCGTCGCCCTTTATCTTTCCGTTTTCGCTTATGCGCAACAGCAAAAAGGCCGCGGCGAACGACACGGGTATAGAAAACTGCAGCGGAGCTATCCCGAGCGACAACGCCGTCGCGAGCGTTCCGAAGCCGACGTGCGACAGTCCGTCGCCGATCATCGAATAACGCTTCAAAACCAAGCTGACGCCGAGCAGCGAGGCGCAAAGCGAAACGAGTACGCCGACGATTATCGCGCGTCTTATAAAGCTAAAAGAAAATAATTCTATCAACAATTCAAAATCTATCAATTTGCTTCCCCTCCCGATTTTCTATAAATATCCGTCCGAGTATAGTCGCCCGCGCTCCCGAAAAAAATCGCGGAGCCTTTTGTCATATGCAATATATTCCCCCCGTATTTGACCGCTCCCGGTATGTCGTGAGACACCATAATAACCGCCGTTCCCCTCTCGTTGAGCTTTTTTAGCAGCAGATAAGTTTCCGCCGCCGCCGCGGGGTCTAAGCCGCTCGTCGGCTCGTCCAAAACTATCAGCTTTTCGGCGGCGCAGAGCGCGCGCGCCAAAAGCGCGCGCTGCTGCTGTCCTCCCGATAATTCGCGGTAGGCCTTGCGTTTCAGCCCGTCTATTCCCAAACTTTTGAGGCATTCGGCCGCCCGCTCTCTGTCCTTGCCGCTAAAAAACGGCAAAAAGCGGCGGTTCAAACAGCCCGACAAGACAACCTCGTATACGCTCGCGGGGAAGTCCCTTTGAATGACCGCCCTCTGCGGCAGATAGCCTATTTCGCGCCGCTCTATACCGTCAAAAATCACCTCTCCGCAGTCGGGCTTTAAGAGCCTTAGCGCGGCTTTCATAAGGGTGGTTTTTCCCGAGCCGTTTTCGCCGACGACGCAGAGATAGTCGCCCCTCCCGACGCGGAAGCTGACGTCGTCGACGGCCTTTTTGCCGTCGAAGCCGACGGACAGCCGCTTTACCTCAATCATGCTATTTTACTCCTTTTTTTAACGCTTGGACGTTGTTCTTCATAAAGGTCACGTATGTCGCCCCCGAATTAAATTCGTCGGCGGTCGGCCGCTCGCACGAATGCAAAAGCGCGGTTTGACAGCCCGTCTCCTCTTTTATGATGTTTGCTATTCCTTGATTGCTCAGCTCCACATAATAGACGCAGGCGATATTTTCGTTTTTGACGGCATTAATCAGATATTGTATCGTAGCCGGGCTTGCGTCGGCCTCGTCGCTACAGCCCGGAAAGGCCGCCGAATATTCAAGACCGAATTCGTCGGCAAAATATCTGAAAGGAAACCTGTCGGCCACGACTATCTTTTTGACGGACGCGGCGGCGACAACGTCCGCGATTTCGTCTCTCACCGCGGCGATTTCGCCCGTATAGCTTTCGGCGTTTTCGGCGTAAAACTCCGCGTTGCCGCCGTCAAGCTCCGACAACACGCCGCAAAGCGCGTCGATCATTATTATGGCGTTTGTCGGCGACGTCCAGATATGCTCGTCATACTCGGCCTCCTCTTCTCCGCCGTCCCCGGCTTCCTCTTCCTCCATTCCCTCTACTATTTCCTCCTCGACGGCTTCGACATAGTCTATCAAACGGACTATTTTTACCTTATCCGCGTCTATCGCGTCGATTATTCTGTCAACCCACGCGTCGCTCTCTCCGCCGATATAGATAAACACGTCGCTTTTTGCGATTGCCGCGATATCCTGCGGCGACGGGTCATAAGAGTGTATTTCCGCGCCCGGCCTGATAAGCATGGCGATATCGGCGCGATCCTTCGCGACCGCCCGCGCAAAATCGTAGCACGGAAAGGTCACGGCGGTTATGTCTATTTTATCGCCGTCCTCCCTCGGGTCACACCCGGCAAAGGTAAACGACATAGCTATAATAATCGATAAGAGCAAAAACGCTCTCAATAATCTTTTTTGCATAAAATTAACTCCTTAAAACTAAAATTGAATATAAACTGGGCAATAACAACGTCTAAGCTCAAAGGCTTATCGGTTAGCGCGTCAATTATTCAACCGCGTTTTGAGATAAAAAAGAGACGAACCGAGGGAAAATAACGCGGCCTTAAAACCGCGCACAATCAAAAACGCCGTCAAAAATACCGCCGAATACGCGGCAAGCCGGCCGCCGCCTAAGACTTTTTCCAAAAGCTCGCGGCAACCGCCGATAAGGGCGCATACGGGGCAATCGCCGCCGTCCGCGCATTCATGCCCCCCGTGTTCTGCCGCGAATACCGTAAAAAGCATAAAAAGACCGACAAAAAATATTACCGTCAAGATAAAAAATATTTTTTTCGCCGGCATTTTTTTCATATTATCACGTTTTCCTTTTTCCTATTTGTGTACTTCGCTTTGTTGGTGTATAGTGCGTCCGATATACCGCACCCCCGTGCTTTATTGCGCACGATTGCCGTCCGGCTGTAGGGGCGGACGCCCCCGGCCGCCCGCAGTTGTTTGGTTTCGCACATTCCGATTTATTGCGCACGATTGTCGTTGCTTTGCGGGCGGCCGAGGCCGTCCGCCCCTACAAGCGTTATGTGCCGAACGCCAATCACCCGCTAATACCCGCTCGGGATTTTAAGGAGTCGCTTGACAATTTTTTTACAACTCCTCCGGTTTTTGACAATCGGAACAGCGTCCGTAAAAAACGGTTTTTTGTCCGTCGAAGTCAAACCCGTGATCATCCCTTATATGCTCCGCAAGCTTGTCGATAAAGCCGCATTCCAAATGGGCTATTTCTCCGCAGGAGGCGCAAACGAGATGATAATGCCCGTTTCTTTTATCGTCGATTCCGATATATTGAAAGCACGCGCCGCCGTTTCCCTGCAAATCATATTTTATCACTAAGCCGTCGTTGACAAGCTTTTCGAGATTTCGATATACCGTGGTCTGCCCGACCGGCTCGCCCAGCCGCGCAAAATGAATAAAAATTTCCTCCGCGGTGAAATGCGCCCCTCCGTGTTGCTTCAAAAAAGCAAGCAAGCTTTCCTTTTGCTTGGTATTATAACCCGTTTTTAATCGCCTTTGTTTCATACAGCAACCCGTTTTCACTTTTTGCAAAGCTCAAATATGAAAATGATTTTCAATTTTATTTCATTATATCACAACAACTTTGCCGTGTCAACAAAAAAAACGCCCATATAGAACGTTTTTTTATCTTTTTTCCTTTTCTTCCCGCCACCCGTCTTACTCCCGCGCCGTGTTTTTGGAGGGTTTATTTGAGGTCACCTCTGCCCTGTTTTTGGAGGGTAAGCTCCCTCTATCGCCGCACCCGCGATAGAGGAGGAGCTTTTGTTTTTTATTCGCCGGTGCCACCCCATTGCACGGGACGTTTGTCCGGATTCCAAGCGCTATCCCAACCGGTAGGTATTTCGCCCTCGCTAACTTCTGCGTATATCGTTAATTTGCTGCAATTTGCGAACGCGTACCAGCCTATGCTACTCACACTACTCGGTATCTTTATCGACTCTAAACTATTGCAATTTGCGAACGCGTACCAGCCTATGCTACTCACACTACTAGGTATCTCTATCGACGCTAAACTACTGCAATAGTAGAACGCCAATTCGCCTATGCTCTCCACACTACTCGGTATCTCTATAAACGCTAATCTACTGCATTCATAGAACGCAGCATCGCCTATGCTCGTCACACTACTAGGTATCTCTATCGACGCTAATCTACTGCAATCTGCGAATGCAAATTCGCCTATGCTACTCACACTACTAGGTATCTCTATCGACTCTAAACTACTGCATCCATAGAACGCATGTGAGCCTATGCTCTCCACACTACTCGGTATATCTATCGACAATAAACTATAGCAGGACTGGAACGCAGATCCGCCTATGCTACTCAACTTCGAATCATTAGGTATCTCTATCGACACTAATCTACTGCAGTAGTAGAACGCAGCATAGCCTATGCTACTCACACTACTAGGTATCTCTATTGACTCTAAACTACTGCAGTAGAACGCATAGTCGCCTATGCTCGTCACGCTCTTTCCTTTATATTTGCTCGGTATTATTACATTTCCTGTCGCATTTTCCATTTTCACCGAATACCCTCCGTCTACTAACTCGTACTCCAATCCTTCGGTAGCTTTTTCGTCGCCGCCATTGACCGACAACACTAATATTGTGGTTATCGGTATGGCTATCACCGCGATAGCTACCACGATAGCGATAACCGGCTTGGCGATTATAAACGCCTTGAGCTTCATCAGGACTTGCGCCAATTTACTTTTAAACATGCTGTTTCTCCTTTGCTACTTTTTTATATACAAAAAACGACCCCTCGCCTTTAGCGTAAAATCTACGCTAAAGGCCAAAGGCCGTTTGTTTTCCAAAATAAATTTAAAGCCGTTATGCCGTTCTTTTCGGAGTTATCAACGTCGGGCTTTGAGCCGTTTTTTTCGTTTTTTACGAGTCTATAACGCGAGTCAAACCTTGAGGTTTTTGCCATAATTTCCCATGGCAAATAATACCCCCCCCCCCGCATGTGTTATATATGCTGTTATGCGTTGAGGCATGGCTTTTTGAGCATGCGTCATAACAAGCGGCGGCGGTTGCCGTCGCGTTTGTTAGATTTTTGTATGCAAGGGTTAGGGCTTTGTTGCTTTTCATGAGAATATTATACAACTATAGAGAGGGTTTGTCAATAGAAATAAAAAGATTTGAAAATTTTTATTTTTAGCGGTCGGCGGATTTAATTTTAGGCCGCCGCCGCTGATCCTTAGCCCGTAATCCCCGACCGCCGCCGCGGAGCGATTGACTAATCGCGGCGTTTTATTTTTTTTAACAAAGAACTTTTACAAAAAAACAACTATTATAATAATTTAACTCTTGACATACTCCGGAATTAAGTATATAATATAAGTAGTAAAAAAAAGAATTCAAAGACGGCCTTTACGCCGCGCGTTTTTATGCCGCCGGGCGAACCGCCGCAAATAATAAATAATATAAAAAACAAAGGGAGTATTTTATCATGTCTGAAAACAACGTAAAAGACATAGTCTCAAAGCTGACCCTCGAAGAAAAGGCGTCGCTGGCCTCGGGCAAGTCATTTTGGTATACGCAGGAGATTGACCGTCTCGGCGTTCCGTCGGTTATGATGACCGACGGGCCTCACGGAGTCCGCAAGGTTGACGAAACAAAGGTCAACAACGTCATGCAGATCAGTTGCAAGGCCACTTGCTTTCCCCCGGCCGTCACCGTCGCAAGCTCGTGGAATCTTGACCTTGCCTATCAAATGGGGCAGGCCATCGCGGAGGAGGCAAAGTCGCTCGGGGTGACGACGGTCTTAGGGCCGGGCGTCAACATAAAGCGGTCGCCTCTTTGCGGCAGAAACTTTGAATATTATTCGGAAGACCCTCTCGTCGCGGGCGAGATGGGCGCGGCGTTTGTCAACGGCGTTCAGTCTAAGGGCGTGGGTACGTCTTTAAAGCATTTTTTTGCAAACAATCAGGAACATCTAAGGCTAAACATAAGCTCTGAGGCAGACGAGAGAACCATTCGCGAAATCTATCTCGCGCCTTTTGAAATTGTCGTCAAAAAGGCCAAGCCGACGACTATCATGTGCGCGTATAACCGCGTCAACGGCGTATATATGCACTACAACAAAAAGTACTTAACCGACGCGCTGCGCACGCAATGGGGCTTTGAGGGAATGGTCATGAGCGACTGGGGCGCGGTTGACGAACGCGTAAAGGCTATCGAGGCGGGGCTTGACCTGCAAATGCCGGCGTCGCGTCTTGACAACAAGCTTGTCGAGGAGGCCGTAAAGTCGGGAGCTCTCGACGAGGAAAAGCTTGACATTACGACGGAGCGCGTCGTCAAGTTTGCCCTCGACTGCCAAAGCAAGGCCGAGCCGGGCTTTAAATACGACTCGGAGGCTCATCACAATTTGGGCAGAAAAATCGCCGCCGACAGCGCGGTTCTGCTCAAAAATCAGGATAATATCCTTCCCGTTTCAAAAGACCTGTCCGACTGCATAATAGTCGGCGCGCTCGCCAAAAACAGCAGATTTCAAGGCGGCGGAAGCTCGCAAATCAATCCTACCGAAGTAATAAGCTTTACCGACGCTCTCGATCAGCGCGGAATAGCCTATAACTACTATCCCGGCTATTCTCTAAAAAAGGACGGCTTCAACAAAAAATTATTACTCGCCGCCCGCGACGCCGCAAAAACCGCCAAGACCGTCATTCTTTTTGCCGGTCTTACCAACGCTTACGAGAGCGAGGGCTTTGACAGAAGCAATCTCAATCTGCCTCACGGCCACCTCAATCTCATAAACGAAATAGCCATGGTCAACAAAAACATAATCGTCGTGCTCGTAGGCGGCTCGCCGGTAAAAATGCCGTTTATAAGCTCGGTAAAGGCCGTCTTAAATCTCTATCTCGGCGGACAAGCAGGCGGTCAAGCCGCCGCCGATTTGCTTTTTGGCGAGGTCAACCCAAGCGGAAAGCTTGCCGAAACCTATCCTATAACGCTCGACGACGTTTTCTCAAGCAAATACTTCCCTATGGGTCCTAAAACCGTCGAATACCGCGAAAACGTATTCGTCGGCTACCGCTATTTTGACTCGGCAAAAAAAGCCGTGCTCTTTCCTTTCGGCTACGGGCTTTCATACACTCAATTTGAATATTCAAATATCAAGCTGTCGCACAAGCAAATAGACGAGGACGCCGCTTTGACGGTAAGCTTTGACATAAAGAACGTCGGGAACGTCGCGGGAGGCGAGGTCGCACAAATATACGTAAAGGACGTAGAGTCGACTATATTCCGCCCCGAAAAGGAGCTGAAAGGCTTCCGTAAGGTATATCTCGAGCCGGGCGAAACCAAAACCGTCACGGTCGGGCTGACAGACCGCGCGTTTGCTTATTATAACGTCAACATATCCGACTGGGCCGTCGAAAGCGGACAGTTTGAAATCCTCGTCGGCAAGAGTAGCCGCGACATAGCTTTGAGCGCGTCTGTCGACTTTGTGTCAAAGCGCGACGTCAAGCACCCCGACTATAGAAAATCCGCGCCGTCTTATTATAAGATAGCCTCGGTTTTGTCTATTCCGGACGGCGACTTTGAAAAACTAACCGGCCGCAAAATCGACCCTAACCTGCCGCAGCAAAAGGGAGAATTTGACCGCAACTCGACGCTGACGGACATCAAGTCGACCTTTGTCGGAAGGCTTGTCTATACCGCGACGGGAATATTCGCTAAAATAATCAGCATACGTTCGGAAAACAAGGATATGATTATCAAAAGCATACACGAAATGCCGCTCAGAAGCGTCGGCATGGTTATGAATCCCGGCGTTATCAAGGTCTTGCTAAAAGCCGTCAACGGTAACAAAGAAAAGAAAAGCTAAAATAAGTAAAAAACGCTATAGATAAGGCTTGCGCGGCAAAACGCGCAAGCCTTGTTTTTTTTAAGCGATGCTATATCTTTTGATTAAATCCTCGATTTCCGCTAACGCCGGCGCAAACACCCTATAATCTCTCAACAAGGCCTTAATGGCTATCGCGGATATCCGCATAAGTCTAAAGTCGCCCGTCTCCACGGCGTAGCCCAACCCGTCTATGACAAAAAACGACGCGTCTATATCGCCTACGGCGTGTTGTCTTATCAATTCGCGCAGTTCCTTAAACAGGCGTTCCGCGTTTTGCTTTATCGCGCCGTCGACGGCGTGAGCGCGCTCGTCGAGAAGCTCCGCGCCGCCCACCCCGACGGCAGGCGCCGACTCCTTAAAAAGAAGGCTTTTGACCGCCTCCAAAAACGGCGCGACAACGTCCTTGCAAAACAGCTTATAGTTGTCGTCGGCGCGGTATTCGGGGAAGGACGCGGTTATAAACTCGACAAAGCTTATTTTGCCGTCGTCAAAGTCAAAAAACAAATTGACAATCAAAGCGACTATTTTCTGCGGATTTTGCGGCAGCTTAAATCTGACCTTCGCGCCGAAACGATAAAAGGAGTTTTCGAGGTCGCGCGGGTATTCAAAGCCCTTCATACATTCGGAAACCAGCTCCTTTAGCACCTCGTTAGACGCTATTACCGCCAAAATTCCCGCGATTTTTGGCGCGGACAATATTAGCTTTGTGTTGCTCAACGCGTCGCACGCCCCGCTAAGCTGCATGAATGCCTCGGTATTTTTTTGATCTTGCATAATATTCCCCCGCCGGCTTTATACGCCGCCCTTTAAATAGTTTTCTATCGCGCCTTTTATGGCCTCCTCGGCAAGCACCGAGCAGTGAATTTTTTGCGGCGGCAAGCCGCCTAAGGCCGCTATGACCTCCGTGTTTTTGAGCTTTAGCGCGTCCTCGACGGTTTTGCCCTTTAGCATTTGCGTCGCCATTGAGCTTGACGCTATCGCGGCGGCGCACCCAAAGGTTCTAAATTTTACGTCCTTTATGATGTTGTCCTCTATTCTCATGGTCATTTCCATGATATCGCCGCACTCGGGGCTTCCGACGGTATATTTCGCGTTAGCGTTTTCGGCCTCGCCGACATTTTGCGGATTTTGGAAGTTTTCCATAACCTTATCCGTATACATAATCTATCCTCTCTTTTTTCTTTATTTTTTAGTAAATTAGCGGTATAGAGCCGCCTTGTTTATATCTCACACATTATATTTCGGGCTTTTTATCTGCTTAAAGAGCGGCGACATCAGGCGCAGCCTTTCGACGGAACGCTTTAGCGCGTCGACCGTATAGTCTATCTCTTCCTTGGTGTTGTCCTTCCCGATAGAGAAGCGCAGCGAGCCGTGCGCAAGCCCGATAGGAACGCCGAGAGCGAGCAAAACGTGCGACGGGTCGAGCGAACCCGACGAGCAGGCCGAGCCGCTTGACACGGCTATCCCCTAACATAACCTCTCCTGCGGGGTAATATATGAGGGTCCGGCACCGACTTG
>JAISRB010000127.1 GCA_031273825.1 Clostridiales bacterium | reverse complement strand
AATTTTTACTCAAGTCGGCGCAGAATTTTTACCTAAGTTGGCGCGGAATTTTTACCTAAGTTGGCGCGGAATTTTTACCTAAGTTGGCGCGGAATTTTTACTCAAGTCGGCGCGGAATTTTTACCTAAGTTGGCGTGGAATTTTTACTCAAGTCGGCGCAATATTTTTACTCAAGTCGGCGCAATATTTTTACTCAAGTCGGCGCGGAATTTTTACTCAAGTTGGCGCAAGCCCTTATTAGGGTCGCGCGTTTGCCGTGAGATAACGGTAGGGAATAGTAAAAAATCGGAGAAAACCGATAGGCCTTTGTTTTGGGAGTATTTACAATTACGCTCCGAAAAAGCTCCTAATAACGCCGATATAATCGGCCGGCTTGTCGAGATGAATAACGTGCTCGGAATCTATTCTCATATATCGGCAGTCGGGAATCAGCGAGACTATTCTGTCAGCCTCGTCTTGGTCGATAGCTCCGCTGAATACGCCGTCCTCAAGAATTTCAAAATTGGCGTGCAACAGCAATACGGGGCATTTGATATCTCTAAGAGCTTCGGCATGGTCAAAGCCCTCGTTCCATGTGCCGTTGTGAAACGCCGCGCCGAAATGCGGGTCGTAATAATTCATGCCCCTCATCATCAGTCGAACGGTTTCGGGCAGATAGTTTATTTCGACGGCCTCCCCCGGATTATTATCGCGGTAGGCCGTGATAGACGCGGCAAGTAACGGCGCGGCGTCAAAGCCGACGTATTTTTTGAAAAAGTCGCGGCAGTTCTCAATCCAGTAGAGCAAAAAATCATCGCCGTTTTCTTGAACGAAAGCGTCGCAAATGGCAAACGACTTGTCGGCGATCGTGTCGAGTACCCTCGGGTATTCTCCCGAAAAAAGAGACGGATCCTCCAAAACTACGGCTTTTATCAGCTCGGGTCGCTTAGAGGCGAGCCACGCCGCCAAAATTCCGCCCGACGAGTTGCCCGAGACGTATACCGGCTCTTTGATGACCGACTCGATAAACTTAGCCAAATCGCCGCCTATCTGATTGGCGTACATATATTCGACGGGAGCCGTAGTTTTGCCGTGTCCGTGATAGTCGACGGCAAAAATATGAAAGGTCTCCGATAAGATGGGCAAAACGCGGCTGTAGCTATACCAATCCATATGTTGCGCGTGCAACAACAATAGCGCGGGACCGTTGTCCGGCCCTTCCGCATAGTTAAAGTTGACTTCGCCGATTTGCGCCCTTTTTTCTGTGAATCCCGCCGCCGAGACCTTGTCGTGATAGGGGTCTTTATAACTGATAAAAACGTCGTATGCAACGGCGAGCGTAGCCGCCATAATCAAAATTACCGCCACAATGACAGATACGGCAGTTTTTAGCCTCGGGCGTCCGTTTATTTTCATATTTCCGCGCTCCTTATATGTTTAAGACTCGCATGAGCCTCATATAAAATACTAAAGTCATTATAATACTTCGTGTTTGTTTTGTCAAGAAATGTCGGGCTTGCGCATAAAAACTTTCAATTTTGCCTCAAAATTTTATATTTAAGCCCCGTATTTCGCTTGACATACCCTACGTGGGTATTGTATAATGATTTAAGAATAAACGGAAAGTAAGGAGAGCGTATATGGATAATTCAAAGGTAGAGGGGCAAAAGCTGTGCGTTCATTGCAACGACGGCGGGGCGAACGGCAAAAACGCCGGCGCGAGGGGTATAATTACCGAACGACCGGAAAAAATCGTCAAGGACATAACTCTGAGGCTCAACAGAATAGAGGGGCAGGTTAAGGGCGTAAACGATATGATAAGCCAAGGGAGATATTGCGACGACGTTTTGTCGCAGATATCGGCTATACAATCGGCCTTGTCGTCCGTCGGCAAGATTTTGTTGGAAAACCACATAAAAACCTGCATTACAAGAAGGCTTAGAGACGGCGACGGCGAGGCCGTCGACGAGTTGATGAAAACCCTCAAAAGAATGCTGTAGGCTAAATATTTAATAATTGTAGAGGAAAATTTATGGCGGGCAACAACACAAACAAAAAAGGCGTTAAAAAGGCTCATGAAAAGCCTGTTATCATAACCGTCAAAATATATATCGACGGAATGACCTGCTTAAGCTGTGAAAACGCAATTAACGCCGGTCTGAAGACCATGACGGGAGTCAGGCGCGTCGGCGCAAGCTACGCGACGAACTCCTGCGAGATAGTCTTTGACGGCAAGCAAACGTCAAAAGAGGCGATTTTTCAAAAAATCGAGGATTTAGGCTACGTCGTTTTGACGGCAAAGCAAAGGCGCAACAAATACATCATGATTTCCGGTCTTGCGATAACCGCAGCCGCCGTTTATCTGATATTGCAAAACACGGTCGGCTTCGGCGTGTCGAATATCTCTCAAGAGACGAGCCTTTTTATGCTGTTTGTCATAGGGCTGCTGTCGTCGGTTCACTGCGTGGCTATGTGCGGCGGAATTTGTATTTCTCAAACGATAACTCAAAAAAAGCCCGGGGATACCGACCCCGCGCAAGAGACCGCGAACGCGGACGGCGAGGGCGGCGATAAGGCGTTAAAAAGGTTTGTCAAAGTTAAGCCCGCGGTTTTGTATAACGCCGGCAGAGTGGTTTCATACACCGTCGTAGGCCTTTTGGTCGGGCTGATCGGCTCAACTCTGACCTTTTCGAGCGTATTGCAGGGGGTAATCAAGATAATCGCCGGCGTTATTATGTTGCTG
>JAISRB010000001.1 GCA_031273825.1 Clostridiales bacterium | reverse complement strand
TAGCATTTTTTTGTCCTCCGAATACTATTTTATCGCATTTAAAGACAAAAAGCAGCTATTTTTACATCGTTTTATTATTGTCAAGCGTTTTTATACCAGTTTTTCATGCGTTCGCCCTGCTAAATTTTGGCAATTTGCATAAAGTTCTTGACGAAAAGATTTTTTTGAGGTATACTTATGGAGTTGCCTTGATAGAGGGCGGCAATATTCAATAGGGGTTATATCAAAAAACTAAAGGATTCGCAAAAATTTATGAAGTTTAACTTAGGTGAAATCAAGACAAAGGCGTCCGATTTCGTCACGGATTTCCGCGAGTATTGGACCAAACCGCCAAAGGGGCGTTACATTTCCTATAAGGAAGTGGGCGCGTATTCCCTCGGCGGCATCGGCAAGATGCTCATCGGAATGCTGACGGTGTATATCGGGCTTTCCGCAACAAACACGTTCGTCGGCTCGGTCATCGGGCTTCGCCCCGTCGACCTGCAAATCATGAACAACATTCTCGCCGTCTTTAACGCTCTCTTTACCATATTGAGGGGAATAATCGTCGACAACACGCGAACGCGGTGGGGGCGGTTTCGTCCGTATATCGGGCTTATGGGTATTCCCGCCGTCGCGTTGATGACGATATTCGTCTTTTTGCCGTTTGACTCGATGAGAAACTACAGCACAAAATTGATGCTGACCTTTATATTTGCGGTTTCTCTGTCGCTTTTGTCGCCGCTGCTAAACGACACCTACACCGACCTGCGGACGGTCATGTCGCCCAACACTCAAGAGCGTTCCTTTTTGATAGCCGTCAGCTCGATGATCGCAAGCGCGGCCCCGACGGTGGCAAACCTGTTTATCCCTACTCTCGTCGGCAGTCTCGGTTGGTATACCGATATCCGGCCTTATAGGTTTTTGTTTGTTCCGCTCGGAATAATCGGCTTGTTTTTTATGTTTTTTACCATGTTCGGCACAAAGGAACGCGTTTTTATTTCAAAGCAGTTTAAGCCCAAAATCAAAACGCTCTACGCCGTCGGGCAGGTATACCGCAACAAATATTGGTGGATAAGAACCATCGCCGGCTGGACGGCCTTTTTGGAGGGCGGTATCGCCGCGCTTTACGGTTGGATTTTTACATATCAGCTTCAAGACCCGACAATTCAGACTATAGTCATCACGGTGACGGGCGGCGCGTCGACGATAGCCATGCTTACCACGCCTTTTATAATCAAAAAAATCGGACCTAAAAATCTCATGATTTTTCAAAATCTTCTGAATATCGTCTGTCTGTCGCTCATGTCGGCGGTGTTTTGGATGCCCCTATTCTTCTTTATATTCAACTTCTTAAGCATTGTCGTTTACGAATTCAATATCGTCGCCGACCCCGTCATTCACGCCGAGGTCAAAGACTATACTCACTATCAATCGGGCCGCCGAATGGACTTTATGTTCGGAACGGCGGGAATTATCGGTCTGCCTATAACCATGCTGACGGGCATGATAATACCTATGATTCACGAATCCGCCGGCTTGACGACAAACTACGACGTGCTCTTTGACCCCGCCGTCAGAAACGGGCTGTTTTCCACTCTTTGCATAGTGTCGGTCATAGGCTCGGCAATCAACGTCGTCCCTTACCTTTTTTATGACCTAAGCGAAAACAAGCACCGCAATATCATCAAGATTTTGCGCCTGCGAAACCTCTTTGAGGACTACGTCGGCAACGACCTGTCGCCGCGCGACATAAAGGTCTGCGTCGAGGAGGTGAGAGAAGCCCGCGAGCTTGTCTCCTCACAAAAGGCCGACCTCGCCTATTACAAACAAAAGCTCATAGAGGCAAAGGCCGCGTCATACCCCGAAAAGGAACAAAAAAACGCCGCCTTAAAAGAAGCGCGAAAACAGTATGAGGACGCCAAAAAGCTTAATCTCGACATCGACGCGTCGCATTTGGTTCTCGAAGAGCTTGTCAAATATCAAAAAAAGGACGGCATAGACTACAAAAAGCTTTTGCTCGCCAAGGAGACGCTCGCCATCGGCTTTGACGGCGCGGCTAAGCTTGACGAACAAATTTATATCGACGCTATAACCCTGCCTAAGGGCGAAACCGAGGACGAAAAACGCTTTAGACGGCACGTCATAAGGCGCGCCAAGCTGCTTTTGACGCTCAAACGCGCCATATTAAAAGACGGACTCTCGGAAATGGACACGTCGGAGCTTGACGCGGCCAACAACCTGCCCGAAACGACGCGCCAAGAAATCGCCGTTAAGTTTAAGGCCGTAGGCGCGGCGCAAAAGAAGCTCCAAAAATACCACTCGGACGCGGAGGCCTTCATGTCGGCGCAAGCCCTCGTCAAGGACGCGGAGGCATACGCCAAATTCCCCGAGATAGAGGCATCCTACGAAAAAGCGTGCCTCGACGTCGAGGAGCTTGACCGCATAGAAAAAGAAAAGAACGACGCCGCTAAGGCCGCCAAGCAGGCCGATCTCGAGCGCATAAGACGCGAAAGACGCGAAAGACGTCAAAATAAAAAGGGAGGAAAAAATTAAGGCTATGAAAAAAATTATTCCCGTATCAATTTTATTGTTTATCGCACTCGGTTTCTTTTCGTGGCTTTTTATCGATATAAAGAGCGATATAGGAGCCGAAGCCGCATACTCTATGATGCAAAGCGCGCTCAAAGAAACCTACGCCCAAGACCCCGACGGCGCGCCCGGAGTATACAGCTGGAAGGAAACCGTCAACTTTAAGACGGTTTACGATCAGTTTTATAGCCTCTACGCAAGCGCGGACGACGACGCCCTCGCCGCGGCAAAGGCCGAAACGGGGCTTTTTAAGGCGGACGGCTCGGCAATGTATCCCGACAGCTTTTCTTTTAGAGTCGTCAACATATACGGCGAAAAAAAGAATAACGGCAACTATGACGTCATAAGAGAAAACGGAAAAATAAAGAACTTTGCCGTCTATGTCCGCGAGGAGGCCTCCTACGGCTCGCGCGTCGGCAACAGCGCGTCTATCTCGGAGACACAAGAAAACCGCACGGTCTACAACAAGCTTGTCGCGACCGTCTCCGCAGACACAAAGCAAAGCACGCTTTTTACTCTAACAGACCCGGATATGAACGGCAGCCTGCCGATAAGCTACGGCGTATCGGCTCTCGACGATATCGAAAGCTATTACGTTTCCGCCGTTCAAGCGAAATTCGGTCTAAAAGTCACGCTAAAGGAGCTTGACAATCTGCTGAGCCGCGAGACCTTAGACGAATATATAAGCTTTGATTTTAAGGAGTCCAAGCACGTCTCAAACAAAACCGTAACGCTTGTCACCTTTAAGGTCAAGGACGCTTATTTTTCCGATTTCGGATATTCGGAATCAAACCCGTCGATATTCTCCGGCGCGGAATACGTATCCGTCGAGCTTCTCAACGGAAAGATATCGCAAATAAAGACGTATATAAAGGATATCAAGCCATTCCTCGGAATACAAAGCCTCGCGTCACCCTCCGAGCCTTATACGCTAAACATAACCTATCTCGGTCAAAAGGTCAACAAGCCGCGCGCCAATCTGTCTAAGAGCGAAAAAAACTGGACGGAGACCGTGACCGATCAATGGTAAAAAAATAGCGGTCTGCGCGTTCGCGCAAGCCTATGACAAAAGACAAAGGCGGCTTTCAAAATCAAGCCGCCTTTGTCTTTGCGTCAACGCTGTTGACGAAAA
>JAISRB010000129.1 GCA_031273825.1 Clostridiales bacterium | reverse complement strand
CCGAGGTCGACAAGCTCAACGTCTTTTGCGGCGACGGAACTATTCCTATGGTGCTTGAGAACGCCGGCGTTTACGGCGCGGATATAGCCATAGCTCTGACGAGAAACGACGACGACAATCTTGTCATATGTCAGCTATGCAAAAAGAAATTCAAGGTAAAAAAGGCCGTCGCGCTTGTTTCCGACCCCAAAAAAATCGACTTTTTTTATCGCGTGGGGAT
Organism: Clostridiales bacterium; assembly: GCA_031273825.1. Lineage (GTDB taxonomy): Bacteria > Bacillota > Clostridia > Christensenellales > JAISNN01 > JAISNN01. The sequence continues at coordinate 2,852 of JAISRB010000129.1, read as the reverse complement.
AGATTCCGTGGTTTGCGCCATATCGGCGGTATCGGCCATTATCGAACAGCAGGCCGTCATGGACGAAATGGAAACGTTAGTTTCCATAGGCGCGGGGCAGATAAAGATTTCGCAGGTTCCCGTCGTCGCGGATGCGCCCGCCGTCGAAAAAAAGCTGTCCGAATTGGGCTTTCCCAACAACGTCGTCGTCGGGTGCATAATGAGAGGCGACCGCGCCTTGATTCCGCGCGGCGAAACGAAAATACGCGCGGGAGACATTTTGATGATAATATCCACCGATCAAAACGACATACAAGTCATAAAGGAACTGACGGGAAACGACGTCGATTAGAGATGCGCCTTGCGATATAAAACGCGCGGGTCTAAGCTCTGCCGATTGTTATAGCACATGAATTATGAATAAGGAAAAATTAAGGGATAATGCCGAAAGGCTTATAAATTCCGTCTCGGCGGCGGCCGGGGCGGCGGCGCGCAAGATTTTGCGCGGAAACGTATACGGCAAGCTCATGATTTTGACGGGCGTTCTTTTTTTTGCGCCCGCCGCGGTCGTGCCGTTTTATATCGACGAGGCGAGGTATATATATTGCTTTTTGATACCCGCCTTCGGCTGTATTTTGCTCGGCGCGCTTTCGGGGATTTTTTCAAAGCCGTCGGGAGACGATTCCGGTCGGTGGCAGTCGCCCGTGCAGAGGGGGAGTCTGCCGGTGGTATTCGCGTGGCTATTCGCCGTTTTGACGGGCGCGGTTCCCTTTATTTTAGGACGGCAGCTTTTGGATGCGGACGGGAATCTAAGCCTTATGAGAGCGGTATTCGAGTCGGCGAGCGGCTGGACGACGACGGGACTGACCCTTGCCGACGTAGAAAATATGCCGCGCATATTTCTGTTTTATCGCGGCTTTATGCAGTATTGCGGCGGTCTGGGCTTTATTTTTATAGTCAATATGGTAATACACGGCGGTCAGGAGATAAACCTATTTAACGCCGAGGGACACCCCGACAGGGTTATGCCAAATTTGAGAAAGACGTCGCGCACTATATTTTTGCTCTATAACGGCTTTTTGCTTGCGGGCGTCTTGCTCTATTGCGTTTTTGGAATGGGCTTGTTTGACGCGGTATGCCACGCCATGAGCGCGTTGTCTACGGCGGGCTTTTCGACGCGAGCGGCGAGTATAGCGGCGTATGATAAAATCGGAATAGAAATTGTCACGATATTGCTTATGCTTGTCGGCTCGACTAATTTTGCCGTATTGCTGTTGCTTGTCAAGGGAAAATTCGGCCGCGTCTTTAAGATAAGCGAGATAAAGGCGACGATAATTATGATTGTCGTTTTTTCGTCGCTTATAACCGTTTCGCTGATGAAAAGCAATGGTTTGGGCTTTTTTGACGGCGTACATAACGCTTTTTTCGGAGTCATAACGACGTATTCGACAACGGGATATACCGTCGCCGATTACGCTAATTGGCCTAACTTTGCGGTGCTTTTGCTCTTTATACTCATGCTGATAGGCGGCGGAGCAGGCTCGACGGCAGGGGGAATAAAAATAATACGCGCGCATATATTTTTAAAGGCGGCGGCGGTCGGCGTCAAAAGCAAGCTGGTGCCGACAAACAAAATTTCGCCGCTAAAATATTATAAGGCGCAGGGCAGAGCCGTCATAGATTCGGGGCTGATAAACGAGACCGTCGGCTTTATCGTCAGCTATATAGGCATATTTTTGATCGGCAGTATGCTCGTAATAATAACGTCAGGCTCGGACATTCTCGAGGGCGTTTTTGAATTTGCGTCCGCGCTCGGAACCGTCGGAATATCCAACGGCTTGACCGCCCGCGCAAACGACGCGACGCTTGCGGTCGAGGCAATCGGAATGATTCTCGGCCGTCTTGAAATCTTTATAGTCTTTATCGCCGTATATTCCGGCGTAAGCGAAATAAAACGCGCCGCGAAAAACAAGGAGGACAGAGCGAGATTGAACAAGTCTCCTCAAAAAAAGCCTAAAGCGGCAACCGACACAAACCCCGGTCAAAAAAAGCCTAAAGCGGCAACCGACACAAACCCCGAGGGCAAAGCGTCGGCGGAGCAAAATAAAAAACTCTGAAAAATTTCGGCAATCCGCATAAACTTAAACAAAAAACCTTGTCAAAAAAGATATTTTATGCTATAATCTTAAGCGTCGGGTCTTTTCGGGGTGTAGCGCAGTTTGGTAGCGTGCTTGGTTCGGGACCAAGAGGCCGCGGGTTCAAGTCCCGCCACTCCGACCAAAAACGAGTATTTTCAGCGTATTTTCGGCAGTTTTTTAATAAAACGCTTTTTTATTGCAAGGGTCAAAACAAGGGTCAAACCTAAAAAGCATTTTTTATTTTTTCGGCTTCAGCTAAATGAACGTCCTTAGTCAAATGTATATATATATTTGCCGTAGTATCCTCATAAGGGTTTCTATTTCTCGCCTCGCAGACACCGAACATCCGAGCGGGCAAGGGAAGTCATACGCTCCAACGCCATGGCCGTCATTAAAGAAGTCTTACCCGTGCCTATTCCGCCGAATATTATAGTTATCATTTTTTTATAAACCCCAAAAAAATAGTTGACATTTAAAAGCTTAATAGCGTATACTATTATTACTATGTGACCGGCAGTAATGCACAGTCACCCGTCGATGACCTCTCAATCACAGATTGCAGAGGTCCTTTATTTTATAAACTTACCGATATAATAAATCAAACACCGCTTTTTTACAGGGCAAACGCATGAATGAATAAATCAATTCATAACAGATAGCAGAACATCGGCTAAGAAGTCGAAATTAAATTGGCAACGAAGGCGTTTGGCGTTTAGAGTGGTTGGTTTTTCCGTT
>JAISRB010000121.1 GCA_031273825.1 Clostridiales bacterium | reverse complement strand
GAAGCTTTTCCTCCTTTTCCGACAATATGTGCGCCTTGTTTCTCAAAATCTCTTTGAACATATAGTCAAAATCGCCAAAGGCCTTGTCGGCGATAAGCTCTGTCAGCAAGCCGTCGTCAAACGCCGAGATTTCGGGCGTAATAAACGAGGCCTCGGAGCTTATCTTGACCGACAGGGCTATCAGTCTGTCATACATGGCCGCGTATTTGACGTTTTTTGTGTCCTCGTCCTTTTTCATGTGCGCGTAAAGCCCCAAAAGATTGAGCCGCTTTGACAGCCCCTCCTCCGCTCTTAGGCATTCCAAAAGCGCGGTCTTATCGCTTAACCTGCCCTTATATCCGCTCAAAATGCCCGTTTCCTTGGCCGCGCCGTCAAGCTCGGCAAAAAAAGCGTCGTCGTCCTTAAAAATATCCTCGACGCGCCACTTGTATTTTTCTTGAATCTCACCGCGCTTTAAAACCTTCATTCTTTTAACCTCTCCTTGTACGATAAATTTCATTATAATTTATATCATTGTTCAAACTAAAACGCAAAAAATCTTTGCGGCTCTATGAAAAAAACTTAACTCCGTTTTCAAAGATTTTTCTGTTTTTGTCGCCGCCGATATTTTTGTAGACGTTTTCGCCGGTTCTTTCGTTGTGTCCCATTTTGCCGAGAATTCTGCCGTCGGGACTGCAGAGAGCCTCTATCGCCATAACCGAGCCGTTGACATTATATTCGCCGAGCATAGTCGGCACGCCGCGAAGATCGGCGTATTGAGCGCATATCTGTCCGTTTTCCTTCCACTGTGCTACGAGCTTAGGCGGCGCGACAAGCCGACCCTCTCCGTGGCTCATCGCGACATAGTGAACGTCGCCGGGCTTAAAGCCATAAAACCACGGCGATTTGTCTGAGGCTATTCTGACGGGAACGACCTTTGCGGCGTGGCGGCCGACGACGTTATAGGTCAGAGTCGCCGACGACGAATCCTGCGGCAAAATTTCGCCGTAAGGTATCAGTCCGCTCTTTATGAGAGCCTGAAAGCCGTTGCATATGCCCAAAATCAAGCCGCCGCGCTCCAAAAGTCCGCGCACCGCGTCGGCGACGCGTCGGTTTCTCAAGACGTTGGCGATATATTTCGCGCTTCCGTCAGGCTCGTCGCCCGCGCTGAAGCCGCCCGGGAGCATCAATATCTGCGCGTCCGACAACAGCCGCGACAGCTCTGTTATCGACTCCTCTATCGCCGCCGCCGACAACGCGCGAAAGACGTGTATTTGCGTTTCGGCTCCCGCGTCGATAAAAGCGTTCTCCGAATCATACTCGCAATTAGTGCCGTAAAACGCCGGTATCACAACCCTTGGCCGCGCCGTCTTATATTTTGAAACGAGGGGCGACGGCGCGGTGTAATCGACGGGAACGACGTCGCGCCCGAGATCCTTTTTTGACGGAAACACGCCGTCGAGAGTCGACGAAAAGGCCTCGAGCGCGTCGTCTATCTCTATGCCCTCGCCGTTTATTCTTATATAACTTCCGTCATGCGTCTTTCCGAGGTATAGAGCGTCGCAGAATGTTATATCGGTCTTGGCCTCGACGACTATCGCGCCGTAGATAAATTTGTCGATAAGCTCCTCGGCGACGACAACGTCCGCGCCTATTTTGTTTCCGAAGGTCATCTTGGCTATAGCCTCGGTTATTCCGCCGTAGCGCAACGCCGACGCGGAAATTATATTTCCGCTTTTTATGCCGCTTGTGATATACTCAAAGCACTTTGTCAGTCTGTCAAAGTCGACTACGCCGTCGTCGCCGAACGGCGCGGTAAAGAGATATATACCGTGCCCCGCGCCCTTAAACTCGGGGCTGATTACGCCGTCCGCCGACGTTGTCTTGACCGCAAAGCTGATTAGCGTAGGCGGAACGTCGATATCCTGAAAGGTTCCGCTCATAGAATCCTTGCCGCCGATAGACGGCAGACCGAATTTTTGCTGCGCGGCATACGCGCCGAGCAGAGCGGCAAAGGGCTTGCCCCATTTTTTCTTGTCCCGCCCGAGGCGTCCGAAATATTCCTGAAAGGTAAACCTTATGTTTTCGTGTCCGGCTCCCGCGGCGACGAGCTTTGCGACCGATTCGACGACGGCATAAAGCGCGCCGTGAAACGGCGAGCGTTCGAGCAGATAAGGATTGCAGCCGTAGGCGGCTATGCTTGCCGTCTTGGTCTTTAGCCCCTTGACGGGCAGCTTTTGAACCGACACGTCGGTCGGCGTCGCCATATATTTGCCGCCGAACGGCATTAGCACGGTAGACGCGCCTATAGTGTTGTCAAAGCGTTCTACAAGCCCTTTTTGGCTTGCGACGTTGAGGTTTTTTAGGTTGCTAAGCACCCTTTGCCTTATCGGGCCGTCCTCTAAATCGTCGCGCAAAAACAAATCGCCCTTAGGCTCCTCAACCTCGGCGGCGGCGCGCGCCCTGACGCCGTTCGTAGACAAAAAATCGCGCCTTATGTCGACTATTTTGCAGTCGTTCCACGTCATAGTCAAACGCCCGTCGTCTTTTATTTCGGCGGTGACGGAGGCCTCGAGGTTTTCCTCGGCGGCGTATTTTATAAACTCGTCTACGTCTTGCGGCGCGACAACGACGGCCATTCTCTCCTGCGACTCCGATATAGCGATTTCCGTGCCGTTCAGGCCGTCATATTTGACGCCGACGGCGTTCAGGTCTATTGAGATTCCGTCAGACAGCTCGCCTATCGCGACGCTTACGCCGCCCGCGCCGAAGTCGTTGCATTTTTTTATCAGACGCGACGCCTCGGGCCTTTTGAAAAGGCGTTGAATCTTTCTCTCCTCGGGCGCGTTGCCCTTTTGAACCTCGGACGCGCTCTTTTGACCCGACGACGCGTTATGCTCCTTGCTGCTGCCCGTCGCGCCGCCTATTCCGTCGCGCCCCGTTCGGCCTCCGAGAAGTATTACCTTGTCGCCCGCGGACGGCTCCTGCCGCTTTACGTTTTCGGCGCGAACCGCCCCCATGACAAAGCCGGCCTCGAGGCGTTTTGCCGCGTAGCCGGGGTGATACATCTCGCTTATGTGCGTCGCGGCGAGTCCTATTTGATTGCCGTATGACGAAAAGCCGTGCGCCGCCCTCGTCGTTATCGTCCTCTGCGGCAGCTTGCCCTTTATCGTCGACGAAACGGGCGCGGTCGGGTCGGCCGAGCCGCTGACGCGCATAGACTGATATACGTAGCTGCGCCCCGAAAGCGGGTCTCTTATCGCCCCGCCTATGCAGGTGCTTGCTCCGCCGAACGGCTCGATTTCGGTGGGGTGATTGTGTGTTTCGTTCTTAAACTGAAGTATCCATTTTTCGGTTTTGCCGTCGGCGTCGGCGTCGACGTAGACCGAGCAGGCGTTGACCTCGCTTGACACCTCCAAATCGGGGAGCATCCCCCTTTTTCTCATTTCCTTGCCGGAGATTGTCGCCAAATCCATGAGGGTTACGGGCTTAGCCTTTATTTTTTCGCCGTATAGATATTCGCGGCTCGCGAGATATTGCCTATATGTCCGCTCATATAATGCCGAATATTTTTGCCCCTTGGGAAGCCCTATATCCGTCAGCTCGGTCTCAAAGGTGGTGTGGCGGCAGTGGTCGCTCCAATAGGTGTCGAGAACTCTTATTTCGGTCTCGTAGGGGTCGCGCTTTTCAATGTCTCTAAAATAGCGTTGAATAAACGCGAGGTCGCCCGCGCTCATCGACAGCCCCAAATCGCCGCGCAGAGCGAATATGTCCCCTTGGCTAAGCCCGATAAAGCCCGTCATGACGGGGATAGTCCGGTCGGAGATGACGTTTTCGGGTTCCGCGAGTATCGACAAGTCCTTTTCGCGGCTTTCGATAGGGTTTATCGCCTGCTTTTTGATAAGCTCAAGCTCGTCCGCGGTTATGTCGCCCTCGAGAATTATCAGCTTTCCGCTCCTTATCAGCGGCTTGCTGTCGGGGTCGATAAGCCTTATGCACTGCGCCGCGCTGTCGCCTCTCTGGTCGTACTGCCCGGGAAGCGGCTCCGACGCAAAGCGGGTCTTGCCGTCTAAGTCAAGCCCGTCTTGCATATATATTTCGTCGACGGGCGGCTCGCAAAAAACCGTATTGCAGGCCGTCTCGAATGCGCTTTGGCTTATGCCGAAAACGTCGTAGATATTGACGACTCTGACGGCGGTTAAGCCCCCGACGTTCAAAACCGTCTTGCACGTCTCAAAGAACGCGGCGGCTTCGACGTTAAAGTTTTGTTTCTTTTCGACAAATACTCTGTAATTCATAAAGTTTTTCCTTTTATTGCTTTTCGTTTCTTATTATGACCTTAAACTTTTTTAGTATCTTTACGGGATTATAAGACAATCTCGCCTGTCTAAGCCCGGAATCTCCGACGTCTTCCTCTCTGTTTATATATTCTATGTTATATTTTTCCAGCATTCCCTTAGCAAAGAGATAGTTTATCGTCTGATACGCGCCCTCAAAGGACGAATCGGCCTTTTCTATATGCACGAACATCGTGTCGCCTATTATTTCGGCGGCGGTAAAGCCTATGACCTTTCCGTCGACGTATAACGCCGCGCCCTCGAAGCCCCAGCTAAAAAAATCGCGCATAATGGCGTTTGTCTGTCGGTTTTCATAGACCGCTAAGGCCGTCTCGTCCTCCTTGTTTTCGGAATATTTGTCCAAAAAGGACAAAACGCCGTCTATATTTTGAGGCGTTATGCTTTCAAAAACATAGTTTTCGTAGTTTCTCGAAAAAAGGTTGACTCTGTTTCTTTTTTTGTTATAAATGTGCCCCGTCAAGGTAGCCAGACTTTTGGCCGAATATAAATAGTCCTCCCAATCGACGACCTCGATTATTTCCGCGTTATAGTTTTCGGCAAAAAAATCTATTTTATCCTCGGGTATGCAGTTTAGATTGAGCTTGCCGCCGCAATGCTCCTTAGCGTATTCGAGCATAAGCCCGACAGACGCTTCGAGCGGCGCGTCTCCGACGGGGAGCGCGAAGGCCTTTTCGTCGGCTTGCGTCACGTCGTTCCCCGCGATAAACAGGGTGTCGCCGCGTATGCAATAGGAATAATCAAAATAATCCGTCCACATATAAAGCCCGCCGACGGTAAAATCGCACAGCCTATAGTCCTGTCTATAAAAAATTTCTTTTATTTTATCACGCGCGCACAGCTCTATTTTTTTGAATTCAAGCGATACTTTTTTATTATTATCCATATACTCTTTTAGTTAAACTTATTTTTAGTCCTTTTGACATATATTCCGCGCTTTAACCGCGTTTCCGCCCGGCTTATTGCCGCTTTTGAGACCCGACGCGGCTTTGACCGCCGAGCTTCATTGTCAGAGAAATCTTTTTCTTTTTTAAATCGACCTCCAAAACCCTGACCCTGACCGCGTCGCCGACGGTCAAAGCCTCCGACGGATGCTTGATATAGCGGTCGGATATCTGTGAAATATGCACAAGCCCGTCTTGATGAACGCCTATATCGACAAACGCGCCGAAGTCTATGACGTTTCTCACCGTGCCGACAAGCTCCATGCCGGCTATAAGGTCGTCAATGCTCATGAGATCCGAGCGCAAAAGCGGCGGCGGCAAGCCGTCTCTTATGTCTCTGCCCGGCTTTTTTAATTCGGCGATTATGTCCTTTAGCGTCGGAACGCCTACGCCGCACGCCTCCGCTACCGCGCCGATTTGCCATTCCGTAAGGCGGCCGTCTATGTCGCCGAAACCGCTCTTAGAAATTTCTCCGCCGTCATATTTTAACGCCGCGAGCAACTTGTGAACGGCAACGTAGGATTCCGGGTGAACGCTGGTGTTGTCCAAAACGTCGTCGCCTCCGGGAATTCTCAAAAAGCCCGCGCATTGCTCATAGGCCTTGCTCCCGAGCTTGGGAACGCCGAGTAATTCAGAGCGTCTTTTGAAAGGGCCTTTGCGCCTTTTTTCTACTATGCTCTTTGCTATGCCGGCGTTTAGCCCGGCCACGTACTTCAAAAGGCTGACCGAGGCCGTGTTTACGTCGACTCCGACCTTGTTTACGCACTCGCCGACGACTCCGTCCAAAACCGTCGTCAGTCTTTTTTCCGGCATGTCGTGCTGATATTGACCTACGCCTATGGCCTTGACGTCTATTTTGATAAGCTCGGCCAGCGGGTCTTGCAGGCGACGGGCAATAGACGCCGCGCCGCGTAGCGAAACGTCAAGCTCCGGAAACTCCTCCGTGCCGAGCTTAGACGCGCTGTATACCGACGCTCCCGCCTCGTTGACTATTATATAGGAGACGGGCAAACCCGATTTTTTGATGAGTCCGGCGACAAATATTTCGCTTTCCTTAGAGGCCGTGCCGTTTCCTATCGATATGACGTCCACCGAATATTTATCTATCAGCTTTTTTAGCTTTTCATACGCCTCGTCGGTCTTATTTTGAGGCGGCGTCGGATAGACGACCGCCGTATCGAGACAATTTCCGTTTTTGTCGACGACGGCGATTTTACAGCCCGTGCGGTAGGCCGGGTCAAAGCCCAAAACGGTTTTTCCCCTCAAAGGCGGTTGCATGAGCAGCGGTCTTAGGTTTGTCTCAAACATTTTTATCGCTTGCTCGGCGGCGCGGTCGGTGAGAATATTTCGGTTTTCGCGCTCTATCGACGGCAAAATCAGACGCTTATAAGCGTCGGCGGCGGCCTCTCTGACTATATCGGTAGTTATGCTCTCCTCTTTGACAAACCTGCGCTCTATTTTGGTAATCATGGCGCGCTCGTCGGCGGCTAAGGACACCCTAAGGCATTCCTCCTTTTCGCCTCTGTTTATCGCCAGAATTCTATGGCTCGGAATGTCGCTTATTCTTTCGGCGTATTCGGCGTACATATCGTAGGTCAAGGCCTTTTGCTTGTCCGCGCCCTCTATTGCCTTAGAGAGAACGTGTCCGTATTCAAACATATATTCTCTCAATATTTTTCTAAGCCCGGCGTCGTCCGAAATCATCTCGGCGACGATATCGCGCGCGCCGTCTATCGCGTCTTTGACGGTTTTTACGCCCTTTTCCGCGTCGACAAAGGGCGCGGCTATCTCTTCCGCCGTTCCCCTCGTCAGCCGCTGCGCCAAAATAATGTCGGCAAGCGGCTGCAAGCCTCTCTCGACGGCTATGCTCGCGCGCGTTCTGCGTTTTTGCTTATAAGGCCGATAGATATCCTCGACCTCCGTCGCCGTTTTGGCGTTTTCTAAGGCGGCGGCAAGCGCGTCCGTCCATTGTCCGCGCTCCTCTATGGCTCTCTTTACTTCCTCTTTTCTCTTAAAAAGGTTTTTTAGATAGTCAAGCCTGTCGCAAAAGTCGCGCAAAATCCGATCGTCTATACCGCCCGTCATTTCCTTTCTATAACGCGCGATAAACGGAACGGTGTTCTCCGCTCCGACAAGCTCTATTATGTTTTTTGAATAATCCTCGCGGATGTTGAATTCCTTGCTTAAAATCTTGTATATTTCCATAGCCTCGTTTTTGTTTCCGCGCTCGGTTTGACAGCGGGCCGTCAAAGCAACAGTTTTTTTAATTCGTCCGCCTTGTCAGTCTGTTCAAACCTCACGCCTAACTCGTCGCGCCCGAAGTGGCCGTAGACCGAAAGGCCGCGGTATATCGGAGCGTCTAAGCCCAAATTTTTTATTATGCTTGCCGGTCTCAAATCAAAGACGGCGTTTACGGCTTCGGCGATTTTTTCGTCCGGGACTCTGCCCGTGCCGAAGGTCTCGACCATGAGAGATACCGGGTGAGCCACGCCTATGGCGTAGGCTACCTGAACCTCGCATCTATCGGCAAGCCCGGCGGCTACGACGTTTTTTGCGACGTAACGCGCCGCGTACGCCGCGCTTCTGTCAACCTTTGTCGGGTCCTTGCCCGAAAACGAGCCGCCGCCGTGCCGTCCGTAACCGCCATAGGTGTCGGCGATAATCTTTCTGCCCGTCAGACCGCTGTCGCCCTTAGGCCCGCCCGTGACAAACCTGCCCGTCGGGTTTATAAATATCTTTGTATTTTTGTCCATCATGTCCTTGTCTATGATGAAATCTATGACGTTTTTCTTTATGTCGGCTCTCAAAGCCGCCATATCCGCGTCGGGGTCGTGCTGACACGACACTACGACGGCCTCTATTCTCTTCGGCTTGCCGTCGTCGTACTCGACGGTGACCTGCGTTTTGCCGTCGGGTCTCAGATATTTTAGTATTCCGCTCTTTCTGACGTATGTCAGACGCTTAGAAAGCCTGTGCGCCAGCCAAATCGGCAGAGGCATAAGCTCCTTTGTCTCGTTGCAGGCGTAACCGAACATCATGCCCTGATCGCCGGCTCCTACCGCGTCGGAATTATCCCCCGAGCCGTCCTTTTTTTCGAGAGCCTTGTCGACTCCGAGGGCTATGTCGGGCGACTGCTCGTTTATGGCGACGACGACGGCGCAGGTCTCGTAGTCAAAGCCGTATTCGGAGCGGTTGTAGCCCACGTCCTTTATTACGCCGCGCGCTATTCCCTGAATGTCGGCGTAATGCTCCGACGTTATTTCGCCCATGACAAGCACAAGCCCCGTGCACGCGGCGACCTCGCAGGCGACGCGCGAATTTTTATCGTTTTTTATCAGCTCGTCCAGCACCGCGTCGGCGATTTGGTCGCAGAGCTTGTCGGGATGTCCTTCCGTCACCGATTCCGACGTAAAAAAATTTTTTGCCATAATAACTCCCTCCTCCGTATAGCCGGCGGTCCGAACGCGCGACTGCGCGTTTGCCGGCCTGTTTTTTCTATTCGGCGGCCGTTTCGCCGTCCTTTTCTTCCGTTTCCTCCGTCTCGGGCGCGGCTATCGCGACGCTGACTATTTTGCCCTCGTCCTTGATTCTCATGACGCGCACGCCTTGGGTGTCTCTGCCTATCTTGCTTATTTCCTTGGCCTTGATTCTGATTATTATTCCGGTGTCCGCGATAAACATCACGTCGTCGTCGGGCGATATCAGCTTGAGGTTGACGAGCTTGCCCGTCTTGTCGTTGAATATCCCGGCCTTTATGCCCTTGCCCGCCCGCGACTGCAGGCGATAATCGTCGGGGTCGCTGCGCTTGCCGTAGCCGTTGCTTGTCACCGTCAATATTTCGAGTCCGGGCTTTATTGACGTCATGTCGACGACGTTGTCGTCGGCGGCGATTTTCATACTCTTAACGCCCTGCGTGTCTCTGCCCATGCTTCTGACGTTTTCCTCGCTGAACCTTATACATTTTCCGCTTTCGGAGGCTATGATTATCTCGTCGCTGCCGCTCGTCATCTGCGCGGATATCAGCTCGTCGCCCTCGACTAAGCTTATGGCGATTTTGCCGACCTTTCTTATGCGCGCGAATTCTTCTATAGGCGTTTTTTTGATGAGTCCGCGCTTTGTCGCAAGCATCAAAAAGCCGCTGTCGTCCTCTTTGACCGGCATAAACGCCGTCACCTTTTCGTCGCCGTCAAGCTGCAATATGTTTACGATAGCGCGTCCTCTGGCCGTTCTTTCGGCTTCGGGCACCTCGTAGCCCTTTATGCTGTAGACCTTGCCGCGGTTGGTAAAGAAAAGCAGATCGTCGTGAGTGTTGGTTATAAACATGTTTTCGACGAAGTCCTCCTCCTTAGGGCGGTGGGCGGTTATGCCTCTGCCGCCGCGCTTTTGCGACTTGTATTCGGTGAGGGATATTCTCTTGATATAGCCGTAGTGCGTCATGGATATGACGACGTCCTCCTTGTCGAT
>JAISRB010000105.1 GCA_031273825.1 Clostridiales bacterium | reverse complement strand
ATTCGCCGCCGCCGTCATAGGAGACGGCCTCGACGCCGAGCAGAGAGTCCATAAGCTCCATAATCGACTCCATATCGCCGGTCATCTTTTTTAGACCGTTTTCGTCGAATTCAATTTTTGAAAGGTTGCCAAGCCACCTTATATCCGCTTGATTTTTCATAAAAACCCTCGCTTGTTTTTTTGATAATAAAATAAAAAATCCCTCAAAAAACCTTGTCGTCAAGATTTTTTAAGGGACGGGTTTACCCGCGGTGCCACCCTAATTGACGCGCAAAAAACTCTGTCTTTGGCGCGTCCTCTTTTTTTAACTAAAATTTAAGCCGGGTGTTGCTCGTCTCGCTACTCGTCTTAACGGAACTTTCAGCCGGCGGTTCCGATTCTCTTTTTAAGACTTTCCGTGGGAGAGAGGTCTCGGCCTTTTGTTATAAAGTCCTACTGCTTTTTTTCGGCTTCGGCGGTAGCCGCGGCGTTTGCCGCATAGCCCGAAACGGTAGTCCTTATGCTCTGCTTGTCAAAGACTATGAGCGTCTCGCTTTCGTCCGTGCCGACATTGACGATGAGCTTGTTGTCAGACGTTACGCCGACGATCGTGCCGTACATTCCGCCTATAGTCAAAATCTTTGTGCCTACGCCCATGCTGTTCAAAAGCTCTTGTCTTTGTTTGGCTTTCTTTTTGCCGGAGACAACGTTGAATACCAACATTCCGACAATCAGAACGCCCAGAAATATGAGCATTCCGTACTGTTCAAAGAAAGTAGCCGCTAAAATAGTCGTTATCATTGAATTATTTACTCCTTGATGATGTTATTTTTATCGCGTTAAAATTTTGTATGGGGATATTATACAACAAAATTAAAAATATGACAATCATATTTGATAGCTTTTAAAAAATTCATTGCGAAAATCTAAAAGTTTATCGGCTTTTATAGCGTTTTTTATGTTATCGGCGAGTCTCGTCAAAAATCTTATGTTGTGAATCGACAGCAACCTCGCTCCGAATATCTCGTCGGTGTTGATAAGGTGTCTGATGTACGCCCTCGAATAATTTTTGCAGGCGTAGCAGTCGCACCCCTCCTCTACCGGCGAAAAATCGTCTTTGTATGAGGCGTTTCTGATCGTAATATTGCCAAAGGCCGTCATAGCCGTTCCGTTTCTCGCGATTCTCGTCGGCAAAACGCAGTCAAACATATCTATGCCGCGCATAACCCCCTCGATTATGCAGTCCGCGCTGCCCACGCCCATGAGATAGCGCGGCATATCCGCCGGCAAAAGCGGCTTTAGAACGTCGAGCATTTCATACATTTTGGGCTTAGGCTCGCCGACCGAAAGGCCGCCGACGGCTATTCCGCATTTTGCGTACGGCAGGGCGTGCTCAAGGCTTTCGCGCCGCAAGTCCTCATACATGTTGCCCTGCACTATCGGAAACAAAATCTGACCGTCGCCGAGACGCGTTTTCGCGCAGCGTTCAAGCCAGCGCGACGTTCTGTCAAGCGCGTTTTTTGCCGTCGTTTTGTCGGCGTCGCCCGCGGTGCATTCGTCAAAGGCCATGACTATGTCGGAGCCTAAATCTCTCTGAATTTCCATAGACAGCTCGGGGGTCAAAAAATGCCGCGAGCCGTCAAAAAAGGAATTGAATTCGACGCCCTCCTCGCTTATTTTTCTCAGCGTAGACAGCGAAAAAACCTGAAAGCCGCCGCTGTCGGTCAAAATCGGCTTGCGCCAATTCATAAATTTGTGAAGGCCGCCCGCCGCCTTGACGATTTCCGCGCCCGGGCGCAGATAGAGATGATAGGTGTTAGACAAAACTATCGACGCGCCCGCGTCCTCAAGCTCCTCGGGAGACAGCGACTTGACGGTCGCAAGCGTTCCGACGGGCATAAAGACGGGCGTTTCTATAACGCCGCGCGGCGTCATAAAACGACCGGTTCTCGCGCCCGTTTGTTTGCATACGTGAGTTATCTCATATGAATATCCGTTATCCGGCATGTTTGTTTTTTCTCCGTAGTATTATTTAAAAAAGCACGCGTCGCCGAAGCTAAAAAATCTATATCTTTCCTTTATCGCCTCGCCGTATACGCGCATTGTGTTTTCATACCCCGCAAAGGCCGACACGAGCATTATCAGCGACGACTTAGGCAGATGAAAGTTTGTTATCAGCGCGTCGACGGTCTTAAATTTATAAGGCGGATAGATAAAAATATCCGTCTCTCCGCGCCCCGGGCTAATCATACCGTTTGCGTCCGCCGCGCTCTCAAGCGTTCTGACCGACGTCGTGCCGACGGCGACGACTCTCCGCCCCCCGGCTTTCGCCGCGTTGACGGCCGCCGCCGCCTCCTCCGGTATCTCATAATATTCCGAATGCATTTTGTGCCCCTCGACCGACTCGGAGACGACGGGTCTAAAGGTGCCGAGTCCTACGTGCAGGAGAACCTCGGCTATTATGACGCCTTTTTTTCTTATGTCGTCCAACAGTCCGCCGGTAAAATGCAGGCCGGCCGTCGGCGCGGCGGCGGAGCCGTCGATTTTGCCGTACACCGTCTGATAGCGCGACTTGTCGTCTAAGCGCGTTTTGATATAGTGCGGCAGAGGCGTTTCGCCTATACGCTCCAATATGTTCTCCAAAACGCCGTCAAATTTGAACTCCAAAATCCTCACGCCGCCGTCCTTAAAGCCCTTGACGACCGCGGAAAGCCCGTCCGCAAAGACTATGACCGAGCCTATACGGGCGCGTCTGGCGGGGCGCATAATGACCTCAAAGGCGTTGTAATCGAGCCTTTTTAGCAGCAACACCTCCGCCTTTGTCGCGGCGTTGATTATGCCGTAGAGCCGCGCGGGCATGACCCTTGTGTTGTTGACAACCAAAACGTCGCCGCTATTCAACAAATCGGGCAATTCGCGGAATACTCTGTGCGATATAGTATTCCCGTTTTTGTCAAAAACGAGAAGTCTTGAGGCGTCGCGCGGCTCAATCGGCGTTTGCGCTATCAATTCTACCGGTAATTCGTAGTCAAAATCAGAGGTCAGCATCGTTATCGTTTGCGTCCTTAAAAAAGCTAAATTGTTGCGTCGGCTTTTGAGTCGTTTTCTTTTCGCCCAAATGCTCGTAGGCCGCCTTAAGGCACACGCGTCCGCGCGGCGTTTTGCTCAAAAATCCGAGCTGCATGAGATAAGGCTCGTATACGTCCTCGATTGTGTCGCGATCCTCGTCGGTCGCCGCCGACAGCGTGTCAAGCCCGACGGGTCCGCCGTCAAACTTTTGTATCATTATTTTTAACAGATTGATTTCTACGTCGTCAAGACCCAGCTTGTCTACTCCCATTTCGTCAAGAGCGTTCAGGGCTATAGCGTGAGTTATGGTGTTTGAGCCTTGATCCTCGGCAAAATCTCTGACGCGCTTTAGCAGTCTGTTGGCTATGCGCGGAGTTCCCCTGCTGCGCCTTGAAATTTCCGTCGCGGCCTCCTGCTTGATATCGACGCCGAGGAGCGGCGCGGAGCGTCTGACTATGCGGTTCAGCTCGTCGAGCGAATAGGGCTCAAGCCTAAGCGTTATGCCGAATCTGTTTGTCAAGGGCTTTGCCAGCTTGCCCATTTTTGTCGTCGCGCCGATTAGCGTAAAGTGCGGAATCTGAAGATTTATTATTCTCGCGCTCGGCCCCTTGCCGACGACGAGGTCAAACGAATAATCCTCCAGAATAGGATACAAAATTTCGCCGACGGAATGCTTGAGGCGGTGAATTTCGTCGATAAAAAGCACGTCGTTTTTTTCTATCTTAGTGACAATCGACGCGAGGTCTCCCGCCTTTTCGATTGCCGGCCCCGACGTAACCCAGATATGCGAGCCCATTTCGTTGGCTATGATGTGGGCTAACGTCGTCTTGCCGAGTCCCGGCGGGCCGTATACCAAAACATGGTCGAGCGCGTCCTTTCTCTTTTTGGCCGATCTTATGTATACCCCGAGGTTTTCCTTTATTTTTTCCTGCCCCACATATTCTTTTAATAGCTTGGGCCGCAAAATATTGTCGGAATCCTCGTCGTCGATATCGGTTTTCATCGAGGAAATGATGCGGTCGTCTTCTAATTCCTGCATTTTGGTTCTCCCGTGTTTTTTTTAAGAGTCGAGAATTTTTAGCGGCGCGAGCGCGACGTTAAATTTCTTTACGCCCAACCCCTTGAAGGCTATGCTTGCCGACGTCTCGACGCCCTGTCCCGTAACCTGTATGACCGTACCCTCGCCGAATTTTTTGTGAAACACTCTCGTTCCGGTTTTGTAGAGCGAAAGCCCTTGTTCCCCTTCCTCCGCGGGCTTTAAGTATGCCGAGTCGCCCATAAAGCCGCCTCCGCTTGCCGCAAGTTTTTCGATGGCGGCTCTGTCGGGGTTCAAAAATTCGCGCTCCGTCGGCCGGACATAACGCTCGCCGCCGCCTCCGCCGTATTTTTTTGGATAGCCTCCGCCGTAACCGCTCTGCCCGTCAAAGCCGCGGCCGCCGAAGGACGGCTTGACGTCGTATTGATAATCGACGCTTTTGCAACGCTCAAGCTCCTTGACAAAGCGGCTCGGGCTTGAATATACGACCTCGTTAAACCTAAAGCGGCTTTTGGCGTAGGTTATGACAAGCCGTTGTCTGGCGCGCGTTATCGCGACGTACATGACTCTGCGCTCCTCTTGAACGCCGCCCTCGCTTACCGAACGCTTGGACGGAAACAAGTCTTCCTCCAGCCCCGCGATAAAAACTACGTTAAATTCGAGTCCCTTGACCGAATGAATGGTCGCAAGCACAATGCGCTCGCCCCCGTCGTCGTCGTCGATATCGGATACGAGAGACACCGACTGCAAAAACTCCTCGGCGGTGGCCGAAGGGTTGTCCTTTTCAAACTCCGCGACGGCGTTGACAAACTCGACGATGTTTTCGTAGCGGTCGCGCTCGTCGGAGCTGCTTACCGACTTATAATAAGCCTCGAAGCCCGCCGCCTGAACGAGTTTTCTGACGTATTCGCCGAGAGGCAGACTCAAAGACGCGTCCATGAGCGTCAGCAATATCTTTTTGAAGTCAAGCAGACGCT
>JAISRB010000039.1 GCA_031273825.1 Clostridiales bacterium | reverse complement strand
GATAATTAACTCAGTTGGTAGAGTGTCGTCTTGACGTGGCGAAAGTCAGGGGTTCGAGTCCCTTATTATCCACCAAAATCGTGATTGCCGGTGTCTATTAAGACGGCGGTTTTCTTTTTGCCTTATTTAGACAAGGCTGTACGGAGGTTAAAATGGAATTTAAAGACAAGCTCAATACGATTAGCTTAAAGTCGCCGACGGGCGGACGGGATATTGCCGCGAAACCGCGGATTCTTATTTTTGGAGCGGGGGTGATCGGCAGCGTATACGCCGTTTTATTTTCGCGCGCGGGATATGACGTTTCCGTCTACGCGCGCTCGGGCAGGTTAGAGGCGTTGCAAACCAAAGGCTTGCTTTATAGCGAAAAGGGTCGTGTCAAAAAGGCCGGGGTGACGGTCGTTCCGAAGCTTGAAACCGGGCTTAGATATGACTTTGTTTTTATAACCGTTCGTTATGATCAGGCGGAATCGGCGTTGACGGAGGCGCGCAAGCTCTGTTGCGGCAATATCGTTACGATGGTCAATAATCCTTTCGGGTTTGGTAGGTGGGAGGATATCTTAGGCAAGGGGCGGCTGCTTCCCGCTTTTGCGGGCGCGGGCGGACGGATTGACGGCG
Organism: Clostridiales bacterium; assembly: GCA_031273825.1. Lineage (GTDB taxonomy): Bacteria > Bacillota > Clostridia > Christensenellales > JAISNN01 > JAISNN01. Next base: position 26,087 of record JAISRB010000039.1, on the reverse strand, counting down.
ACGGCGTTTTGCATTTCAGCCTTACGCCCCGTTTGATTCAGCCGACGACCTTCGGCGAGCCGGACGACCAAACGTCCGATCGGCAAAAAGCCTTGCGGAATATTTTTAGGCGCAGTCATATTCCATGCGCCCTTTCAAAGGACATGACCGCATGGCAAAAATCGCACCTTGCCATGGTGACCGCCCTTGCCGACGGAATTTATTTTGACGGAGGCGACAACTACAGCGCGGCAAAAAACAGGAGGGCTATGCGGTTCATGTGCGAAAGGCTTCGCGGCAATTTTAACGCGCTAAAAAAATCGGGCGTCAAAATTACGCCCGTCAAGCTAAACGTTTTCCTCGTTTGCCCGCTTTGGCTGACGCGATTTATACTAAAAATCGTTTACGGCACAAAATTCGCCGAGCGCGTCATAAGCAGTCACGCAAACGGCGCAAAAGGCGAAATGGAATTGCTCGCGCGTCATTTCGGAGAAGCCGTCAAGGAAGGGAGGGAACTATAAAAAAACCGTCTTAGCGGAATTTTTTTTAAGCGTTTATGCCGTCGAGCAATATCTTAGCGCATTCCTTCGGCGCGTCGAGCCACGGGAGGTGGCCTCCGCCTTGCACAAGATGAAAGGCGGCGTTAGGCAGGGTCTTTGCAATTTCGCGGCCGGTTTCGACCTTTCCGAAGGAATCGTTTTCGCCCCAAATCAAATTGACCGGCTGCGTTATCGTCTTTAGTACGGCCGCGCTTATGCGGTATTCGCGGCTCATGCTCTCCATCAGGCTCAAGGATGAGACGGCGTAATGCGGCAGGTTTTGAAAGCGGAAGTAGCATTCCGACATTTCGTCGGGCAGGCTGCGGACGGTGTTTTGGCTATGCCCCATAAAGGACAACCCTTTTAGCGCGGTTTGCTTACTTTTCGGCACGATTGCGCGAAAAACGATTTTGTTGAGACCGCGTACGGCCGCGAGGCGCAGGGCAAAGGGCGGACGGGTATTCAATACGTTGCCGGGAACGCCCAAAAGCGTCAGCGAGGTCACCCGTTCGGGTCTGTCCGACGCTAACCACAAGCTCCAATGACCGCCCATAGAATGCGCCGCGACGGGCAATTTTTCGATATTCAGAGCGTCTAATACGCCTATAAGCGTTTGAACGGCAAATTCGCGCATATTCCCGACGAGGCGGTGGTCAAGGCCGTCGCTTAGTCCTCCGCCCGGGCGGTTGAGCAAGACGACGCGCTTATTTTTTAAATGCGGCAAAAGCGGCGCAAAAACAAAGCCGTCGCCCGTGTTGCCGGGAACAATCAAAAGCGGGTCGCCGGCTCCGAATTCCAAAAGCCTTATTTTTACGCCGCATACCGTGATATAACGCGTTTCGTAAGACAATTTGTAATATTCAAACAGCCGCCGTTCGGCGGCGTATGCGGCGGCTACGCGCGGGTCGTCATCGTTTAGCGTCAAAAATTTCGCGTCTTTCATAGCTTTAGCTTTCCTTATATATTATTTTGATTATGTCCGAAAGTCTTTCGATGTCATATTTTGCGAGCGCGTGACCGCGCGCGCCGCCTATCGCGGCGGAAATAAAGCCGCCGGCCGCCGCCGCCTCTATGCCGGCCGCCGCGTCCTCTACGACGAGGCAATTTTCGGGCGGCAGACCCAAAAATCCGGCGGCCTTCAAAAAGACCTCGGGGTCGGGCTTAGATTTTGTAATGTTCGTTCCGTCGCTTATCGCGTCAAAAAAATCCGCGAGACCTAAGCGCGACAATATCTGCCTTGCGTTTTTGCTTGAGCTGCCTATGGCTGTCTTGATTTTCTTTTCTTTCAACGTTTTTAGGAGATCGTATACGCCGCGATCGGCGTCCTTTGGCATAAGAGCCGCGAGACAGCCGCGGTATATTCCGTTCTTTTCGTCTAAAAGTCTTTGTTTATCGGCTTCGGTAAAGGGCTTCGACGTACCCTCCAAAATAATTTCAAGACTGTCTCGTCTCGAAATTCCGCGCAGACGGTCGTTTATTTTTTCGTCAAAATATATGCCGAGCCTGTCGGCTAAACTTTTCCACGCCCGATAGTGAAACCTGTCGGTGTCGACGATTACGCCGTCCAAATCAAAAATAACGCCTTTTATTTCCATATCAATACGCCGTGTCCTTTCGTCCGCAAAACGCGTCGACGGGAGAAACTCCCTCAAACCGGCTTCCTCCCGTAATTTTATCGACTACCGTGTCCAAGACGGCAGGGCTGTTTGTGTAGGCGTTTATATAAGTCTTTATCATCGGAACGTCCAAGAGATGATAGGGGTTGGCTAAGCTTATAAAGACGACGGGAAGCTCGGCGGCAAACCACGGCGCGTCGTTGCCCATACCCTTAAAGCCCTTCCAGTTTATTCTTATGACGGTTGTGTCGCTTGCCGTCTCAAAATTTGCCGCGTAGATTACCAAATCATATTTTGATATAAATTCCTCCGACGGGCCGATAAGCTCGGGAATAGCCTTACGCGCCTTAAACAGCGCGGCGGCTTTTTTGAAAACCGACGCGGACGGGCTTGCCAAGGCTTGCAAGCCCGCAATCGCCGCTCTGTCGCGCACGGCGACGGTGAAGCCGGCTCTTTCGAGACGCTCCTTTAGCGCGCGGCGCAGAGGCGAGCTTATATCGTCGTCTGGCTCTAAGACGTTGAGATAAACCCTCTTATATTTAGAGGGCGAGAGCGGCAGAAGCCCTTGCGTATCCTTGACGAGTGTGACGCTTTTGTCGGCGCATTCCGCCGCCCATAGGCGGGCTTGCGGCGAATTTATGTCGGTCTTTATCCTTTCTATAGGGGGAACGAGCGAGCCTTGCGCCGCTTTGACATGCAACCTCAGAGAGGCTTTGAGAGCCAATATGCGCGTGACGGCCTCGTCGAGTCTTTGCTTTGTTATAACGCCGCCGCGATAGCCCTTTAGCATATATTCATAGTCGCCGTCCCGGTTAAAGAGAAACATATCCGCGCCGCTTGCTATACAGAGCGGCACGGCGTCTTCGCGTTTCATCGCCGAGCGAAAGCCCGTCATCGACGAGGCGTCCGAGACTGTCAGCCCGTTAAAGCCCAGCCGTCCGCGCAATAGATCGGTCATTAGCTCCTTTGACAGCGTGGCCGGTATGATTTTATCGGCGTTTTTGCCTCCGTCAAAAAACTCCTGATAAGCGGGCTGCGCGATATGTCCGACCATTATAGATTTTATGCCGCCGGCGATGAGAGCCGAATATATTTTGCCGTATATCTTATCCCATTCTCCGCAAGTCAGGTCGTTTACGCTTGTCACGAGGTGTTGATCGCGCTCGTCGGCTCCGTCTCCCGGAAAGTGCTTTATGCAGGCCGCGACTCCGCGCTCGGAGGCGGCGCGGATATATTGCCCCGCCATGTCTATCACCGTGTCGGCGCCGCTTCCGAAGGTTCTTAGGTTTGTTATGGGATTTCTGAAGTTTAAGTCGACGTCGACGACCGGCGCAAAAGCCCAATTAAGCCCGATTGCCGCGCCCTCCGAGCAGGCGACCGCGCCGAGTCTGTAAGCGTTTTTTGAGTCGCCCGTCGCCGCGACTTGCAGGGGCATACCAAAATTCGTTCCCTCGGCCGCCGCGCCGTTTCCGCCCGATTCGAGATTTCCGGCGATGAGAAGAGGTATTTTGGAGTCGGACTGCAAAAAGGCGTGAATTTTTTGCGCGTTTGCGGCCTTAGACGGCCGATACATTATGCCGCCTACGCCTATTTCACGCGTCAGCCGTTTCAACGCCCGCCGGCTTCCCGTTATTCCGAGCGGACAAAACAGCTGGCCGATTTTTTCTTCGTCGGTCATACCGTCAAGCGTCCTCAGCACCCATTCTATGTCGCCGTCCGACAGATAAAACGGTGAGTTTTTTAGGTCAATCATTGTTTTTTCTCCTTAGCGCGCAGGTCTTCGAGCAGACGCTCTCCCTCTTCGCGGCTTATAACTCCGGCGTTTATATCGGACATAAGCTGCGCGGACTTGTCGCGTAGCTTATAAAAAAACAACAGGATAAAAAACGCGGCGAGCGCGCCGACGGCCGGAAAAACCGAATACATAAACCATATCCCGTTTATCGCCGTAAGGGGCTGTTCCGGCAAAATGAGCGCGCCGTCTAAGTAATAAGACGATTGATAATGAAAAAGCCAGCCGAGCAGACCCATCGCCATAAAGCCCGAAACCGCGCCCGTCATCTTTGTGGCGAAGGTCTGAATGGAAAAGGTCAGACCCTCGGCGCGTTTTCCGCTTTTGTACGCGCCGTATTCGGCGCAGTCGGCCGCGAACATAAACATCATTACGGTAGTGCATGACAGACCTATGCCGCGTATAAACGAAAGAACCAAAAACGCCGCGAATTTGCTTCCCTCGTAGCCGACAAAATACATTATTACGCTTACCGCGATGGTAATCAGCATTCCCGCCATAAATATTTGAAATTTGTCGAACCGCTTTGTCAGTCGCGGCAGGCAGGCCGAGACAAGCGGCGCGCCTATCATAGAGACGACTACGATAAGAGTAAACAAATTGTCGTCTCTTAGATTGACCCTCGCAAAATAGAGCGGCAATACGGTCGTCGTGTTTGTAAAGCTCGAAACTATTATCGCTCCGTAAAAAATCAGCAGATATTTATTTGAGCGCAAATATGAGAGCATAGCCCTTAGGGTTATAGGCGCGGAGCTTTGGTCGATTGTCCGTTCGTTGGCGGCCTTGCTTATCGGCAGCATCAAAAAGAACGCCGCTATAGAAAAGACCGCCGCCGCAATCAGCCACGCCGACGGCGGATTGCCCGTCGCGCCTCCGATAGCGTTGGTAAGCGGAACGGTTGACAGCGTCACAAGGGCGATGCCCAAAAAGCTAAAGATACGCCCCCTCGCGATTAGCCGCGTTCGCTCTTGCACGTCTCCCGTCATCGCCGTGACGAGCGAAAATATAGGAATATCGCAGACGGTATAGGCCATGCCCCAGACTATGTAGATTAGGGCGCAGAGCGTCGTCTTTAAGGATAGCGGGAGAGTAGACGGCACGCAAAAAATCAAAACCGTAAATATCGGCAAAATAAAGGCGGCGATACGCAGCCACGGCTTGTAGCGGCCGCCCTTCAGGCGGCTTTTGTCGACGATAATTCCGAACATCGGGTCGTTGACGGCATCCCAAAGTCTGGCTATCAAAATTATCACGGCGACGCTTCCCGCGGCGATTCCCGCGACGTCGGTAAAATAATTTTGTATAAAGTTCATGACGAACAAATAAATCATATTTTGTCCGCCGAAATACAGCCCGTAGGCGGCGCGTTCTTTTTTGGAAACCAAGGCTATATTTGACGTGCTTTTCATAACTTCCCCGATTAATTTTTTTTGACAAGTCCGGAATAGTTGCGTTTAATTTAAGGATATGGTATAATTGTACCATACGTTGCGGAGGCTGTCAACGGTCTTTTGAGAAAAAAACGCCGCAAGGGGCGTAGTGAAACGGAGGCATATGATATGTATCGTGTCGGAAGGGATAAGAGAAAGCTGATTTCCGCAGGCTTAATTTGCGACGGCTTGAACGGGCTGTTAAAAAAGACCGCCTTTCAAAACATTTCCGTCACGGCTATAGTCGAGGCGGCGGGCGTGGGGCGCACCACCTTTTATAGGCTGTTTGACGACAAAACCGACGTTATTTTATATCAAACGGAGACGCTGTTTGACGGGATAATAGAGCGCGAACGCGCGGCCGCCGAGCCGTCAAAAAATCACGACGTTTCGTTTGTCTTTTTGTTTGAATTTTGGCTGAAACGGAGAGAGCTTTTTTTGGCTCTTATCGACGCAAATCTATATGAGAGCTTTCAAAACAGGCTTGCGGTCATAGTCGAAAAAAAGCTGTCCTTTTTGAAGCAAGCCGTTAATATCGACGACCGCGGCTGGAAATATTTTATCAATATCCGCGCCTCGATGCTCTTTACGGCGTTAAAGGTGGCGGTTCTCAATTATCAAGACGACACGGCGGCCGATATTGCCGGGACGCTTAGCCTTTTGTTCGGCAATAAGCCGGAATTTATGAGAGAGACGCATTTTTGACGTTGTTGCTTTTTTTGCGGCAATGTGATATAATGATAAAAACCAAACGGAGGCGATAAAAATGTCTGTTTATGATTATAGCTATACGGCAATAAACGGCGGCGAGGTCAAAATGTCGGAATACGCCGGCAAGACATTGCTGATTGTCAACACGGCAAGCAAGTGCGGATTCACGCCGCAATACGACGGCTTAGAGCGGCTTTGGAGGGCTTACAAAGACCGCATATTGAAAGGCTGTTAGAGGAAAGGAGCGAAAAACAGCTTTAACATAAAACCGTTATGGATACGAAAAAAGAATGGATTAACTATTGTCTGACCCGCGGCGGAGTCTATGAGGACTATCCCTTTGACGACCCAAATTGGGCCGTCATGCGGCACGCGGCGAATAGAAAAGCCTTTGCGTTTGTCTATGAGCGCGGCGGCGGGCTGTGCCTCAATCTTAAATGCAGCCCCGCGCTCGCCGATTTTTTGAGGCGGCAATATAAGAGCCTCGCGCCCGGCTATCACATGAATAAGGAGCATTGGAATACCGTGACCGTCGGCGGCGACGTGCCGGACGACGAGATAAAGGGGCTTATCGTCCACAGCTATGAGCTGACGAAGCCCAAAATCAAGACTTATCCAAAATAATAGATGCCCGGCATTTCATTTGACAATGCCGGGCATTTGTCGATTTATTGAGCTTTCGTCCTTGCCCGTCGGGCTTTTGTCACCAATTTGTCAAAGGTGACAAGCAGTCCCGGCAAAACGAGGAGTATGAGGAGCGTGGCAAACAGCGCGCCGATAGAGAGGGTTTGGCAGATTGTTCCGATTGCGGGGTCGCACGGAAGCATTCCGATGACCCCCAAGACGAGAACCATAATAGACGCGGAGGTCAATATCGTATGAATCGAACCCTTGTAGGCCGCGCTAAGAGCCTCTTTTGCCTCCATAGTTTTTCGGTTTTCGCGGTAGTAGCCCGCAAAAAGTATGCCGTAGTCGATTGTCGCGCCCATAAGTATGCATTGCACAATCAGCGACGAGAGATAATACATATCATACCCGATAAGGCCGCTTGCGGCGACGGTGATAAACACGCCGCATTGCACGAGCAATACGAGAATAGCCGGAACCGTAAGAGAACGGAAAATTATCGCGACGACGATAAAGATTGCGAGAGCCGTCAATATGGTGATAAACAGCATTTCGTTTCCGAAGCTCTTTGACATTTCATAGCTCATCGGCGAATTTCCGATAAGATAATAATTTCCGACAAGCCTTTCCTCGCACAGTTCGATGAGGTTAGCCAAAAACGCATCGGTCTCCTCCGATTCGTCGGGGAGCGTCGTTTCGATAATCAGCCGCGAATAGTTTTTTCCCTTTAGCTGCAAGACGGCGGCGTCGAGTTGAGCTTTCATTCCGGCGATATCGCCTCGGAATTTTTCGTCGATTACCCTTTCAAAGCGCGGGTCGCGGACGATATCGTTTGCGAGATAGTCAAACAGCGATTGAATAGAAAGCGTCAGGCCGCCGCCTGCGTTTTGCGCGCCGTAGTATAGATAGAGCAGCTCGAGCGTATTCGCGTCTATGTCGGGGCTTAAGTCTCCGATGACGGCGGCAAGCTCGGCTGCCGCGTATGACCGGCCTAAGACTACCGCGTCTATGACGGTCTTTGCCTGCGACAGCTCCGCCGGCATATCCCCGAATACGTCGGTATTGTCGGCGATGAAATTTATGACGGTTTGAACGGATAATGTCCACGAGTCTGTTTTTGACGCGTAATCGTCAAGCGTATAGAGCATTTTTATCATAGCCGATTCCATGCCGAGCATTTGCGCCGTTTCATAATAGCTAAGCGGCTCGCCCGACACGGCGGCTTTCATTATCGGTTGAATGAACTCTAACTGTTCGAGTTGCTCCGCGGAAATTATATTGAAGCCGCTCAAAGACGGAGCAAGCTCAAGCAATATATAATCGACGTATTCCTCCGGCGACATGGTGTTTGTGAAATTAAGCGCATATATAAAGGCCGCCATCGCCGCGTCCTGACCAAAAAACTCGGCAAGCTCGGTATAAGTCATTTGCCGTTGTATCGGTTCGGGGTCGGTATAGGCCTTCAAGGTCTGTATTTGCTCTAAGGCCGCTTGGTCAAATTGCCCCTCAAACAGGGGATTGTCCGCCGCCGCGAGCAAAAAATCGACAAATTCCGTAATGGTCATGCTCCCCGGCGCGTAGCCGTCCGACAAGGCGAAATAGTAGACAAACAGCATTTCGGCTTGCTCCCGTTCGATTCCCAAAAAATCGGAAAGCTCCGCCGCGTTCATAGGCCGCGTCAACACCGCCGCGTCCGAAAATTTTGATATTTCGGCGATATATTCTTTGAGCGAATCGCCCGCGTAAGCCGAAAACAGCGGATTGTCGGCGTTGTCGGCGATAAAGCGCAAAAATTCTCCCGCGGTCATCGATTGAGCTTGCCCTTGCGAATAGTAGGAATAAAAAATAATATCGAGCATGGCGGGGTCTATAGCCGCGTCCGCGCCCATAGCCGAAATCGCGCTTGCAAGCTCGGCGGCGGAGTAGGGCTTGCCTATAGTCGTCGAATAGCTCAGCGCGCTCTTGACATAGGGGTCGGCGGCGATAAGCTCCGCGATTTTTGCCGCGGAGTCGGAGTCATAGTTTTCGTAGAGCAAAACGATGGAGTTTGATTTTGGAAAAACGTCGGCGATCGCGTCCTCGGCCTTTAACGAATAGGTGGTTTGTGCAAAGCTCTGCAAAAACAGCGAGCCGCCGAACAAAACGACAAAGACGCCGGCGAGAACGTGCCTGCCCTTAAAGCCGAACCGCGCCAAACCGCCCGTCCGTATGTTGAGAGATTTTTTGGCTGTCTTTTTGAGCAGCTTGTCGAGGGGCAAAATAAGCCCCGGCAAAACGGTAAAGGTGCAAAGCAAGCTTATCGCGACGCCCTTGGCTAAGACTATGCCGAGGTCGGCTCCGATTTTGAAGCTCATAAAAAGCAGCATGAGCAGACCGATAATAGTCGTCGTCGCGCTGCCGCCTATCGAAAAGAATACGTTTTTTAGGGCGTTTTTCATGGCCTCCGTCTTGCTTTCGGTCAATTGCAATTCTTGACGGTAGCGGTTCATGAGCATAATCGAATAATCCAACGACAGCACCAGCTGCAATATCGCCGCGATAGACGCGGTTGTGCTTGAAATGCCGCCCAAAAACACGTTGCTCCCCATGTTGATAGCAATCGCGCAGCCGATAGCCGCGAGAAACAAAAACGGCTCTATCCACGAATTGCACATGACGAGCATTATAATCGTCAAAATCGCCATAGCGACGGCGGCAATCCAAAGGGGAACCTCCACCGCGCCCGAGCCGTCGTTTATGATTGTCGCCTCATAGCGTGAGATTGTGCCGGCGATAGCCGCCTCGATTGACTTTTCCTCGTCGGAGCCGTAGGCGTAAGAGGTGCTGACGACAAAAAGGGTGTGCCCGTCTCTGTTGTAGTCGGGGCTGTCCGCCTCGTAGGCTACGCCGTCGACATAGGGAATAGCCCTCAAATCCGACAAAACCTTTGCGATTTGCCGTTGGTTCAGACCGTCAAACATGACGCGGATAGTTTGCGCGGTTTCGGTCTCCGAAAATTCATCGTTCATGATATCCAGCCCGACCTTCATAGACGAACCGTCGGGCATGTACTTTGTCATGTCGGAATTTATATCGACCTTGGGTATCAGCGTAAGGCAAACGACCGCGAGCAAAAGCATGACTCCGAGAATTATGTAGCGTCCTTTGACGACGGTATTTGCAAGCTTGCCGACGATGTCCGCCCGATTTTTCATTTTGGCCTCTTATAATTTTTTTTATTGACTTTTTAGGGTGTTTATATTATAATATAAACGTAGCTTTAAAATCAACCTACAGTTTATTTTAATTTGCTTTGAGGTAAATAAAACAAATTGCTTGTGAGTTTAATTAAACACTTTGAGAAAATTAGTTTATTGCGCTCCGCCGCCTTGACGGCGTCGTAAAATTCAGGTTTTGTTTGAGCAATATTAAGAGGTGGACGGATAAATGAAAAACGAGGTTCAAGCCGACGAAAAGCAAGAAAATCAGAGAATCCGCTTGAGTAAGACGTTGTTAAAAAACGCCTTAATGGAGCTGATTAAAGAAAAAAGCTTTGAAAAAATTTCAATTTATGAAATCTGCAATAAGGCGCAAATCAATCGCACGACGTTTTATAAATACTACGGCAGTCAGTATGACCTGCTGTCTGATATAGAAAACGACTGTATCGGCGCGCTCGAGCTGCATTTTAGTCTGAACCGCAAGCAGGATATGATTACCCTAAAAAAGGTTCTGAAATATCTGGAAAGCGAACGCGAAAGGTTTATGACGCTGCTCAACGTCGCAGGCGACGAATTTGCGCTGAAATTATTCAATTTGCCTATCATCGTCAATTTGTTTAACCTGCGTTTTTCCTCCGACTATTCAAAAAAGCTAAAGGAATACTTTCATTTGTTCGTCTGCAACGGCGGTTACGCTATAATCAAAAAATGGCTCAACGACGACGACCGCATATCGCTTGACGATATGGCAAAGCTTTTGGATTCGGTCTTTAACTGTCAATTTTAAATAGGGCGACACATAGTCATGTGCCGCCCTATTAGGGGAAACATGCTCGTTTCGCATACGCTCCACTCGCCGGGTTTCCCCTCTTGCGGCAACTTGTTGCCGCAATTCACCCCTTTACGCGGACTTTGTCCGTTAAGGGGGGCAACCAAAAAGCGCGGTTTTTGGTTGCCCTAAGTGAAGCTTAGGGCTTACGCATTCGCGCAAGCCCTGTGTAGGGGAAACGCGCTCGTTTCGCATACGTGCAAGTCATAAGAGGAGTTTGACATGTCTATAATAGAAATTTCACGGTTGACCTTCGGGTATGACGGAAGCTTTGAAAACGTATTCGAGGACGTTTCGCTCAATCTCGACGCCGATTGGCGGCTCGGGCTTTGCGGCAGAAACGGCAGGGGAAAGACTACGTTTTTGAAGCTGCTCGCCGGCTGTTACGAATATAAGGGAAGGATATCGGCAAGCGTCGGCTTTGAATATTTTCCTTATGCGGTAGAGGACGGAAGCCGCGCGGTCGCAAGCGTCATGAGAGAAATCGCGCCGAACGCCCCCGATTGGCTTATCAAACGCGAGCTGTCAAAGCTCGACGTGGGCGCGGAGACCTTAGACAGGCCGTTTTTTACGCTGTCAAACGGCGAGAGGGTCAAATGTCTGCTTGCCGCGATGTTTGTCAAGGACAACGGCTTTTTGCTGATAGACGAGCCGACTAATCATCTCGACGCGGAGGCGCGGCGGCTTGTCGCCAAATATTTGCACGGCAAAAAGGGCTTCGTTTTGGTTTCGCACGACCGCGCGTTTTTGGACGCTTGCGTCGAAAAAATATTGTCTATAAACAAAAGCGGGATAGAAATCGCCGACGGCAACTTTTCCGAATGGTATCGCAACAAGCTTATGAAGGATGCGTTCGAGGAGGCTCAAAACGCGAAACTGGAAAAGGAAATAGAAAAATTATCGGCGGCGGCGCGGCGCGTTTCCGATTGGGCCGATAAGACGGAAAAGGGCAAATACGGCGTTCAGCCGTCGGGGCTAAAGGCCGACAGGGGCTATATCGGGCATAAATCGGCAAAGCTGATGAAGCGTTCTAAGGCCATAGAATACCGCTTAGAGACCGCCGCCGACGAAAAGCGCGGGCTGTTAAAGGATATAGAGTCCGCCGACGCGCTAAAAATTTTGCCGCTCAAATATCACGGAGAGCGTCTTGTCTCTCTCGACAAGGCCGCTATAAGCTACGACGGGCGCATCGTCTGCGGCAATGTGACGTTTGACATAAACCAAGGCGACAGAATAGCCCTCGTCGGGAAAAACGGCTCGGGCAAAAGCTCGGTTTTGAAGCTGATTTTGGGGCGGCCTATCGAGTATGACGGAGCCGTCAGGGTCGGGAGCGGGCTAAAAATCTCATACGTTCCGCAGGACGTATCAGGGATTTCGGGCAGTCTCGACGACTTTGCCGCGGAAAACGCCATCGACAAAACTCTCTTTAAGACGGTTTTGCGCAAGCTTGACTTTTCGCGCGGACAGCTCGAAAAGGACATATCCGAATACTCCGCCGGCCAAAAGAAAAAAACGGCGATAGCCGCGAGCCTTTGCCGAAACGCTCACCTATACGTCTGGGACGAGCCGCTAAACTACGTCGATATATTTTCGCGTATGCAGGTTGAGGAGCTTTTGAGAGAGTACCGCCCGACGTTATTGTTCGTCGAGCACGACAGGGCTTTTTGCGAAAATATCGCCACTAAAACCGTCGGACTATAAACGGGAAAACCGTATAAAAAATCAAAATCGATATCATAAGGAGACGCGATTATTATGAATCCAAAAGTAAAAAACCTGTTGCCGCCGCTGGCGGGTCTCGGCGCGGTGTGCGCCCTTGCCGTTATAGCGGCGTTCTTTGACCTCGAGATAAACAAGGCGTTATTTTTCCCCGAAGCCCTGTTCGGTCAATTTTTTGCAAAGGTCGGCGAATTTCCGTCGCATCTGGCCGCGCCGACCGTCGGCGTAATTTTGTTTTTTCAGGATTTCGGAAAGAGCAAAAGCTTGCGCAACGCTTTCAAAATTTTATTCGGCGCGTTGACCGTCGTCGGTTTTTATACCTTCTTTTCGTGGTTTATCGGCGTTTTTTCTCATGATTTGCAGTACGCCTACGCCTACCACGCGGCTTTTTCGGCGATTTTTAGCGGTCTTTCGCTGTATATCTGCTCAAAGGTTCCAAGGAGCGTAATGAAAAAGTTGCTGTGGTTCGCCGTCTGTCTGGCCGTCGCCGCCATAATCGCCAACGTCGTCATAGCCGCTATCAAGCCGCTTTGGGCGCGCGAGCGTTTTCGCGTCATGGTGGGCGGAGAGGATCGCGCCCTGCTCGCGCAAGCGTCCTTTGACGGTTTCTCTCCGTGGTATCTCCCTCAAAAATTCGCCGAACGCTCGGAGGAATACATAAAGAACATGCTGGCCATCGACGAGTCCATGGGCTATCACAACGACGCTTTCAGATCCTTTCCGTCCGGGCATACCGGCGCGGCGTCGATAGCGGCGGCGGTCATAGTTTTGGGAGATATCTTTCCCGAAAAATTCCGCGGCAAAAAACGCGTTCTGCTATTCGCCGCGCCTATAGCCTATACGGCTATAGTGGCTCTTTCGCGAATAGTCATAGGCGCGCATTTTTTGTCCGACGTTTTGTTCGGAGGAGTCATAGGCTTAGGGGCGGTGTTTTTGACGCGGCTGTGCTTTTTGAAAATACGCAAAAAATTTGACAACGGAAAACAAAGCCGTGAAGCCGTTTGATTGTTATGCGGTTGCAAAGGCCTAATTAAAATTTAGGCTATTGTCAGCGTAGCTCTGAAGCTTCTCGACGCAAACAGCGCGGCGGCCGCGGCGAGGGCTATCAGCATATCGGGGAAAACATAAGAGAGATTGTAGGTCAGGCTGTATGCGACGGCTCCGATTCCGTCGGCGGTCAGGTTTGCCCAAACGATAAAGCCGGCGATAAAGTGACACAAAAAGCGCAATACGGCAACTAATATCCCTCCTATGAGTATCTGAAGCACGGGCGTTTTTGACAATACGTTGATTTCGCGAAGCAAGCCGGCAAGCCCGATAAAGCCGAACGCCAAAGGATATTCGAGAATAAACTGCCACGGGTCGAGAAAGAACGGCTCTTGAATAAATTGCAGAATTCCGTAAATAAAGCCCGCCGCCGCTCCGCGTCTGATTCCGAACATATAAGAATACAGCATGAGCGGCAAGAGGCCGGCGATAGTTACCGAGCCGCCGTTAGGCAGTGAAAACAGCTTGAGATAAGACAGCGCAAAGCCGAGCGCAATGGATATCGCGGCGTATACGACGGCCTTAGAGTGGAGCTTTTCGGGGATTTTTTTGCCGAAAATCAGAGGAACGGCGACAAGCGCGGCTATGGCAACGAGTACCGTCGCGATGAGTCCGGCCTTTTCGCCGCCCGTGTATTCGGGCTTGTCGTAGGCCGCGAACGGAAAGACGCTTAAAAGGACGGCGACATAAATTGCGACAAGTCCCAAGGCTATGAGAGAATATAGCTTTAGCTTGTCTTTTTTTAGGTTCGATACGATTATTCCGATTATAGAGAGGACGACGATAAGGGCGGCAAGCCCGAGTATAGGATAAAAGGAACCGGGGTCGAGCCACGAGGAGGTCTCGTCCTCATGCCACTGTATGAGAAACAGAGCCGCGCCGACGGCCGTCACATATCCGACGGCAAAGCCGGCCGCGTACTTAGAAAGAGTCGCCGCCGCCGCTTTGTTCTTTGATTTCAGAAGGATAAATCCCAAAATCGCGGCTGCCGCGAGGAACAGGGTGACAAAAGCAAAGATTTTTGCTATCGAGTCAAACATTTTTTCTCCTTTTTTGCCGAAAGAGGGGGAAAAATAAAAAGCCCGAGATAATTCTCGAACCATGAATAAAAGTGCGGTACAGCGCGCTAAAAATACCTTCCTTTCGCGAGTGCAAACTCAATCAAGTTCAAAGGGTGTCATCTCAGACGGGAAACCCGTCACCCCCGGCAAGCTATTAAATTTTTGATATAAAACGATTATAAAACAAAAAAAATCGATTGTCAAGAGATTTTGTATAGGTTGTTTGACTATTTTTTGATTTTGTGGTAAAATTCATGATAATAGGCGGGCAAGCGGACGCTTCGGCCGGCCGGCGGGAAGACATGAAAATAATTCACTGTTCCGATATTCATCTCGAGTCGCCGTTAAGACTCAATTTTTCGGCGCAAAAGGCCAAGGAAAGACGGGCCGAAATATTTGAAAGCTTTTGCGGCTTAGTCGGATATGCCGAGGCCAAAAACGTAAAAGCCGTCATAATAGCCGGCGATTTATTTGATACCGACGACGTTTCGGAGAGGGTAAAACGCGGAGTAGAGGACGTTATACGCCTTCACGGCGGCATAAGCTTTTTTTTGTTGCGCGGAAATCACGACAAAACCGCCGGACTCTTTGACAAAACCGGCGTTCCCGGCAACCTAAAGCTTTTTGACGCGGGGCGGTGGACGGCCTATGACCTCGACGGCGTGACGGTAAGCGGAATTAATCCCCCCTATGAATACTCCGACGGCCTTTGCGGCGGCCCGCGTTTAGACCCCGGCGGCTTAAATATCGCCGTAATGCACGGCGCGGCGGTAAATTATAAGAGCGGAGATATGACGGACGCGGTTTTGCTGCCGCAACTAAGGGACAAAAATATCGACTATCTCGCCCTCGGGCATTATCATAATTTTTTTCGCGCAGACCTCGACAAACGCGGAATTTATTGCTACAGCGGTTGTCTTGAGGGGCGCGGCTTTGACGAAAGCGGCAAAAAGGGGTTTGTTTTGATAGACGCGGACGCTCAAAACAAAAAATTGACGGCGCAGTTTGTCGCCTTTTGCAAGCGGACGGTATACGATTTGACCGTCGACATAACCGGCGTAAGGAGTATGTACGCGCTCGAAACCGCCGTTCTCGGGGCTTTGGCGGACTTAGAGCCGTCGGATATAGCCGGGCTGACGCTAAGGGGCGGCCGCGAGCCTCTCTTGCATATTGACTTAGAGCGGTTGTCGGAGATCGCAAACGGGAGGGTATACTATTGCAAAATAGCCGACGAATCGCGTTTGGCTATAGACCCAAGCGATTATGCCGGCGATTTGTCGCTAAAGGGCGAATTTATCAGGCTTGTGTCAAACGACGCCGGGCTTAGCCCCGACGAAAAGTCGGCGGTGATAGAGCGCGGACTGAAAGCAATGGACGGCGGAGGGCGCGGCATATGAAAATTATCTCTTGCAATATAGAAAATTTCGGAACGCTGTCCGGCTTTTCGCATCGGTTTGACGACGGACTCAACGTCATATATCAAAAAAACGGTTGGGGAAAGACGACGCTGTCGGCCTTTATAAAAAGCATGTTCTTCGGTCTGCCCGAAACAAAAAAAAGAGACGTCTCGGAAAACGACCGCATAAAATATACGCCGTGGCGGGGCGGAGCTTTCGGCGGCGGTCTGGTGTTTGAGACCGACGGAAGGGTCTATCGGATAGAGCGGTTTTTCGGAAGCAAGCTTGGCGGCGGCGGCGACGAATTCAAGCTTTTTGACGGGGCGACAAACAAGCCGAGCGGCGACTTTTCGGCAAAAATCGGCGAGGAGCTTTTCGGCGTAAACGCCGACAGCTTTGAGCGCACGGTCTATATTCCCCAAAAGGAATTAAAGACCGATTGCTCCGGCGACATCGGGGCGCGTCTCAACGCGCTGATTTATAACGCCGACGACGCGCGGTCATACGAGTCCGCCGCCGAGGAGCTAAAGCTTGAGGAACGCGCCCTTTGCACGACGGGCGGACGCGGAAGTCTTTTTGACGCGGAGCGCGGCGTTTCGGAGGCGCAAAGCCGTCTGGAAGGAAGTATGCGCGCTCGCCTCGACGCGGAGCGGCTGCGCAAAGAGCTGGAGGCAAAAACGCGCGAGGCCGACGCGCTTGAGCGCGCCGCGAGCCGGCAAACGGAGAGCGGAGCAAATGCGCCCTTGCGGATTTTTGACGGGCAAACGGAGCGCGGAGCGGACGCCCACGAGCGCGCCGCGGGCGCGCAAACAAACGGCGCGAAAAACTGCAATAACGCTCTTGACGGCGATAAAAACGGCGCAAAGAGAAAAAAACCGACGGCCTTCGCGCCTTACGCGCTTATGATAGCGGGGGGGATATCCGCCGCCGTTTCGGCGGTATTGTTTTTTGCCGACGCGCTTTTGGGAGTGATAGCCGCCGCGCTTGCGGTCGCGCTTTTTGCGGCGGGGGCGGTCTTTTTGCGCGTTCGCGGTGATAAGGCAAAAAACCGGCCTTACGGCGGTTATAGCGGCGAAAGCCGCGAGGCCGTCGGCGAAAGTCCGTCCGACGCGGGAGAAAACGCGGGTCAGGCGGCTTTGAACGTGCAAATAAAAAGACTTCGCGCCGTCTGTCTTGAAATATCCGATTTGCAGAGGCGGCTTGCCGACGCCGAGAGCGCGGCGGAGCGCGAGTCGGAATGCGCGGACGCTCTGTCGGCGGCAAGAGCGCGGTACGCCGATATCGAAAAAAGGCTCGGCATAATCAGAAAGACGCGCGAATTTTTGTATAAAGCAAAGGAAAAGCTTTCGTCGGGCTATCTGCCGCCGTTAGAGAAAAATTTGATAAAATATATGGGACGGCTGACCGCGGACGACGGTCAAGACCTATCCGTCGACACGTCTTTGACCGTCGGCGTTATGGGCGGAGGACGGCTGAGAGACCTCGGCTATCTCGGCGCGGGGCAGAGGGAATGCGTCGATATAGCCATGAGATTCGCCCTTATCGACTGCCTGTATGAGGAGAAAAAACCCTTTGTCGTATTGGACGACCCGTTTGCGGAGCTTGACGGCGAAAAACTGCAATCGGCAAAAAAACTGCTTCGCGGCTTGGCAAATGACCGTCAGATAATTTATTTTACCTGTCATGAAAGCAGAATTTTTTAGGGCTTACGCATACGCGCAAGCCCTATGTAGGGGAAACGCGCTCGTTTCGCATACGCTCCATTCGCCGGGTTTCCCCTCTTGCGGCAACAAGATTGCCGCAATTCACCCCTTTTCGCGCGCTTTGCGCGTCAAGGGGGGCAACCAAAAAGCGCGGTTTTTGGTTGCCCTAAGTAAAGCTTTTCGGGGCATGCATTCGCAAGCCCCGAATTAGGAGAAGCGCGCTCGTTTCGCATACGCTCCACTCGCCGGGTGTCCCCTCTAGCGGCAACAAGATTGCCGCAATTCACCCCTTTACGCGCGCTTTGCGCGTCAAGGAGGGAAACCAAAAAGCGCGGTTTTTGGTTGCCCTAAGTAAAGCTTTTCGGGGCATGTATTCATAAGCCGCGACTTTAGGGGAAACGCGCTCGTTTCGCATACGCTACACTCGCTGGGTTTCCCCTCTTACGGCAACAAGTAGGCGCAAGCCCTCTTATTTTGTCCAAAGAACGGCTCGACGCGGCTTTATCTGTTGAGACAACGCTGTTCGCATAAGAGCATTGCGACGACGGTCGTTATCAAAATGACGGTTTCGCTTCCTCTTATTTCTCCGTCTCTTGAAAATAAAAGAAGCATTATGAGCAGTATTATAAAGTTGTTGGAATTGTTAAACATAAAACCAGACCTCCGCAGAAATGTTCTGATTATAAGATATTCGGGTAAACACCGATAAATTACACGGAAAGAATATTTGCGTATTTGCAAACATTTGCAAAGCTGTGATTTTTGTGTTACAATAAATAAGGTCAAAAAAAGGAAAAGATAAATCGCGCCTCTTTTTTTTAGAGACGATCGCAAATAACGGAGAAAAACAAACTATGGCTTTTAAAAGACCGCATAACAAAAAACCAAAAAGCAATTACGCGCCGCCCTACGCCAAAGAAATTTTGGATAAGCCCGTCGCCGAGCTTGACATAAGCGACGCGCTCAAGGAATTGCTGACGAACGGCTTTATCAAGGACGTTTACGCTATAGCAAAACGCGCCGAGCGCGAAATGTACGGCGTTAAATTCTTTAACAAAAAGCATCTTGCGGAGCTAAAAAGGGCTTTGCAAAAAATCGGCGTCGAATTTAAACCCGACGAGCCGCCGCAGACCGCGGCCTCCGAAACCGATTTAGCCGCGGACGGGAGCGGGGCGGAGACCGGCCGCGCCGCGGAGCGGCCGCCTCAAGGCCGCCGCGCCGAGGCCGACGGCCGCGACCGCCGCGACCGCCGCGGCGGAGAGAGCCGCGAGGGCGTACAAGGCTTCGGAAACGGCAAAAACAGCCGCGGGCAGCTTCGCGACCGTCCCGAGCGCGGCCGCGCGCAAAAAATTCAGCCGCCGCCCGAGCCTAAAAGACCCGTAGGTCCTCTGACCGAGGCCGACTGGACAAAATATACGCGCAACGGCAGATGGGGCTATATTGATTCGAGTACAAATCAGATAAAAGTTCAGCCGGTGTACGACGAAATTTTCGCCTTTAGGGAGGGGCTTGCCTGCGCCGAAAAAAACGAAAAATTCGGATATATCGATACGCAGAGCAACGTCGTCATTCCGTTTGAGTACGATCTCGGCATGAGCTTTAAGGACGGTCTGGCCTGCGTGACAAAAAACAACAGAACGGGCTATATATCCAAGGACGGCGAGGTCGTCATAGATTTTAGATTTGAGGCCGCAATGCCCTTTGAGGAGGGCGTGGCAAGGGTAAAAGAGGACGGCAAGTGGCTTGATATCGACAAGGGGGGGGCGACCCTTAAGGTGTATTGACATGGCGGTTTCGCTTTATAGGAGCTTTCGCCCGTCGGTTTTCGGCGACGTAGTCGGGCAGGAGCATATAATAAGGACGCTGACAAACCAGATAAAATCGGGCAATATCAGCCACGCCTATATTTTTACCGGAACGAGAGGAACGGGCAAGACGACGACGGCAAAAATCTTTGCCCGCGCCGTAAACTGCCTCTCGCCTATAAACGGCTCGCCCTGCGGCGCGTGCGCCGTCTGCAAGAGCATAGCCGACGGAATGGACATTCTCGAGCTTGACGGAGCGAGCAACAACGGCGTCGACGAAATAAGGTCGCTGAGAGACAACAGCGGCTTTCCTCCCGTCAACGCTAAATATAAGGTGTATATCATCGACGAGGTTCACATGCTGACGATAAACGCCTTTAACGCGCTGCTAAAGACCCTCGAGGAGCCGCCTGCGCACATGATATTTATACTCGCGACGACGGAAATCCACAAGGTTCCCCAAACCGTATTGTCGCGCTGTATGAGATTTGACTTTAGATTAGTGCCGACGGATATCATAGCCGACAGGCTTTGTGAGGTCTTTGACAGGCTCGGCGTAAAATATGAAAAGCAGGCGGTCTACGCCATAGCCAAAGCGGGAGACGGGAGCGTCAGAGACGCTTTGTCATACGCCGACGTGGCGTTAGCCTATTCCGACGGCAATATCACCCGCAAAAGCGTCGCGGAATGCCTTATGGTCGGCACGCCCGACGCTTATATACCTCTCGCGGAGGCGGTTTTGTCGGGAAACCTCGGCGCGGCGTTATGCGAAATCGACGGACTTCTAAAAAACAATTCAAATATAAACATAGTCAGACGCGAGCTTTGCGAATTCTTTAAGAACTTGATATTTATCAAGGCCGCGGGCGGCGCGGGCGCGAAGGATCTGACCGACGAGCTTATGGCGGCTATGCGTCCGCTCGCCTCGGCGTATGATTCCAAGCTGTTATACAGAACGCTCGAAATCTTTGTCAAGCTTGAGAGCGACATCCGCTATTCGTCCAATCCGCGAACGCTTTTAGAGGCCGCCGTCGTCAAGGCCGCCGATTTTTCGGGCGATCTCGACGCGTCTGCGATGATAATCAGAATAAAAAACCTCGAAAGCAAATTGAGCGGAATCGAAAGCGGAATTCCCATAAAAACGGCGAACGGAGTTTCGGAGACCGACGGGCAAAATCGGGAGAGCAATACGCAGGAAAAGACCCAAAGCCCGCCGAAACCGCCGCCGCCCGACGGCAAGCCCTTAGACGCCGGCGCGCTTGTCGGGCGAATGATAAAGACGCTCAGAACGAGAGGGCATTTTCAGCTTTTCGCGTCGTTGCAAAACGTATTCGAGGCCGAGATAAACGGCTCGGAGCTGACGGTGTTTTTTACCGACGAGGCGGATTTTAATTCGTTTTGCATAGAGTCAAACAAAAGTGCGGCGCAGGCCGTTCTCGACGAATTTGCGTCGGATATTAGGCTCAAGCCCGCGTTAAAAAAGGTCGCCGAGCAAAACGCGGCGGAGGAGACCGAGAGATTAAAGCAGATATTTGACGGAGCGGAAATAATAGTCAAGTGGTAATTTAGGGAAAGAAAGCTAAATAAATCTTTTAAAAAAAAGGAGTTACGGCATATGGGAAAATTCGGAGGATTCGGCGGAGGAGGAAACATCCAACAGCTGATGAAGCAAGCGCAAAAGATGCAAGAGGACGTGCAAAAGGCGCAGGAGGAGCTTGAAAATACTGAAATCACCGCCGAATCGGGCGGCGGTCTCGTCGAGGTTACAATCACCGGCAAAAAGGCCTTGGTAGCAATCAAAATCAAGCCCGAGGCCGTCGACCCCGACGATATCGAAATGCTTGAGGATCTCATAATAGCGGCGATAAACGACGCTTATAAGCTCGCCGACGAGGAGGCCGAAAAGCTCATGGGGCCTTTCGCCGGCGGAATGGGCGGCTTGTTTTGAGAGAGTTAGACAGCGTTTCGAGACTTGCCGGGCATTTTTCGAGACTGCCGGGAGTCGGCAAAAAGACCGCGGCGCGTTATGCTTACGCGGTCATCAATATGCAAAAAGCCGAGGCGGAGCAATTCGCGTCGGCGATTTTGGACGTCAAGCAAAGCGTCGGGCTTTGCAAAATTTGCGGCAACTTTACCGACGCCGACGAATGCGAGATATGCCGCCGCCGTGATTCGTCAGTCATACTCGTCGTCAAAGAGCCTAAGGACGTCGCGGCGATCGAGAAGGTCAGAGAATACGGCGGGGTCTATCACGTTTTGCACGGGGTTCTCGACCCCAACAACAATATCGGCCCCGACGACATTCGGATAAAAGAGCTGCTTTCGAGGCTCGACGGCGTGGACGAGGTCATAATAGCCACCAATCCCGACCTGTTAGGCGAGGCGACCGCGCTTTATATAGCCAAGATATTAAGACCCTTCGGAATCAAAACGTCGCGCATAGCGCACGGCCTGCCCGTCGGCGCGGAAATCGAATACGCCGACGAAATGACCCTGTCGAGAGCTATATCCGACAGAAAGATTATTTGAATCAGTCCTTCTTTTTGGCTCTGTTTTTATATTCCTCTTCAAAACGCGCCCGTTCCTCCGGGGTCAGCCCGTCAAAAAACTTGTTTTTGGCCCGGTATATCGTCTTTGTCAGCTCGGGAACCGACATTTTTGATATGGCTTTCAAATCCTTTTTGATTCCCTCCGTTTCATATACGGCCTGCACTACGAGCATAACGCGCATTTTGTAGAAGTCTACTCCGTATTCCTTTGCCATAGCCTCGAGCTGTTCCTTTGAATACTGCGAGACTACCTGCTTTTTGACTATATTTTTTTCAAAAAATTCGATATAATAGTCGTTGAGATTTTTATAGACGTTGAGACCCCTCCGCTTTTGTCCGGCGGCGGCGCAGTCGGCGGCGGCGGCGCAATCGGCGGCGGTGCAATAAGCGGCGCAGGTCTCGATTTTGCTTGACTGCGTGCTTTCAAAATAGCCGAGCAGTGGGTTTTTTAGCCCCGCAAAGGCGAGCGTGAGAAATACTATCGAAACAATTTTTTTCATGATTTTTGATGTGTCTCCTTTTTTGTTTTTATTAGTATGAGAAAAGTTTCGCCGGATATTCAAAAAACCGGCGTATCGCCCTTAGAAATTTTTTGACCGCGTTAAAAAATTAAAGCCTTACGGGTCTCATTTTTTTGGCTTCGGCCGCATACACTTGATTTAAGGCTATGTCGCGGCCTATGGCGAGCGGCCTGACGCCCCGGAGTTGATTTATGCGGAACACAAAAAAAATAAGTAAAAAAACCATAATAACGGCCGCCGCCGTCATAGCGGCCCTCGTAGCGGCGTCGGTTATAACCGCCGTCGTCATAAGGAGCGGAGCCGACGTCAAATATGTCATAGTCATGAGCTTAGACTCGCGCGCTATGACGCTGTCGGCAAAGCAGACGGTCGGCTACCGCAATTCGTCGGACGGCGAAATCTCGGAGGTCAAGCTCAATCTCTACCCCAACGCCTTTCGCGAGGGCGCAAAAATCAAGCCTTATTTTGAGGCCGGCGTAGACGCGGCTTATCCCGACGGCATAAATTACGGCGGTATCGACATAAAAAGCGCGTCGTCAAACGGCGCGCCGTGCGAATTTTCAATCGGCGGCGATGACAAAAACATATTGTCTATAAAAATGCCCGAGCCGATAAAGCGCGGAGCGAGCCGCTCGTTCGACATAGAATATACGGTAAAAATCCCAAAAACCAACATGCGTTTCGGCTATTATGACGGCATAATCAATCTGACGAACTTTTTTCCGACGGTTTGCGTCTTAAAAGACGGACAATTCGCCGAGTGCGCTTATCTGCCGACGGGCGACCCGTTTTTTAGTCAGGCCGCCGACTTTGACGTCACCCTTACGACCGACAGAGCCTATCTCGCCGCGCATTCGGGAGACCTAAAGTCGGAAAAGCAAGAGGGCGGCGGCAGGACGTTCGGATATAAGGCAAAAAATATAAGAGACTTCGCGCTGTGCCTTTCCGAGAGCTTCGCCGTCGAAACGGCAAAGGCCGGCGGCGTCGAAATCAAATATTATTATCTAAAGGGCGGAACGAATTCCGGCGAAAAGGCCGGGCTGTCCGCGCGCGCCATAAAATTTTTTAGCGAATATTTTTTTGAATACCCTTATAAGACCTATTGCCTCGTCGAAACCTTTATCACCGCGGGCGGCATGGAATACCCGAATTTAGTCTTTATCAACAAGGACATGAGCGAATCCGACAAGGAAACCGTCATAGTCCACGAAACCGCCCATCAGTGGTGGTACGGCATAGTCGGCAGCGACAACCTCTCCGCCGCGTGGATGGACGAGGGGCTGACCGAGTTTTCGACCGAGCTGTTTTTTGAAAAAAACGACCGCCGCCTCAAAGCCGCCGAATATTACCGCGGCAACTACGCCGCCGCAAAACGCTTTGACCAAATCGTCGGCGAAATCAACCCGGGCAACATAACCATGGAAAAGCACCTCTCCGAATTCGTCTCCGAATACGAATACGTCGTCTGCGTCTACAGCCGCGGACACCTCCTCTTTAAAGACCTATTCAAAACCGTAACCGAGCAAAACTTTAAAAAAGCCGTCAAATATTACGTCAAAAAAAACAAATATAAGATAGCGTCCGCCGACGGCCTGACCGCGGCCTTCAACAAATACTACAAAGGAGACGTCCGCGGAATATTTTCGGCGTGGATTAACTTTAATAAGGAATATTAGACGGCCGGCCTATCGCCGGATTTTTTGCGCAAAAATATACCGCGGTATAAAAACAAGCGTTTTTTTTGAGGAGACGCTCAAATGCGCCTCCTCAAGGGTGCGTGAAAGCCCGTTCCGAAGTAAAAAAAGCAAAAAAATAGACATAATTTCAAAAAAAAATTTTAAAACCTATTGCAAAAGACAAACCGATATGATATAATAGCTACGCGACAATATATCGTAAAGGAGTATGGTCATGGCTTTTTTAGGAAAAACGTCTAAAGGGATGAGGATTATGTTGATAGCGGTTTCGGCCGTTTCCTTGGTCTTTACTACCGTGTTAATGATTATTAACACAAATCCCGAGCGTTACAAGGTTTCCTTTGAAACGAACGGAGGAAGCTTAATTGAGACGTTGGAGAACATCGAGGATGGCAAGCTAATCAAAAAACCCACGGAGGATCCTACCAAAGTCGGGCATACCTTTGATGGCTATTATAAGGACGCGGAGTTTTCCGAATTGTGGCTGTTTGATAAGCATACCGTCACTCAAGACACGACCATTTATGTCAAATGGAGTGTCAATACATATACGGTACGCTTTAGCATAGAGGGAGTCATAGCCGAAAATCTCGACATAGACGCTCTTTACGGCTCAACGATAGCCAAGCCGGATTTTATTCCTCAAGTTACGGGGCGCACCTTTAGCGCGTGGTATAAAGACGAAAGCCTTGCCGTCGCTTGGAATTTTGAAAGCGACACGATAGGCATAGGAACGGTTTTATACGCAGGCTTTGATATTAGCAAGCATACCGTTATGTTTGAATCCGAATCCGTGCGGCTTATCGATTTGACGCAAGTCGTTTATTACGGGCAAACGGCGACGCTTCCGTCGACCACGCCGTCGCGAGAGGGCGCGGACTTTAAATATTGGGCAATCGAGGGAACGACCGCCGAATATGACTTCGATACGCTGATAACGCGTGACCTAAACCTTGTCGCGATATACAAATTACACGAATTCGACGTTACCTTTATGGCGGGGCAAGACGTTTATTGTGAATATCTCGGAATCGAATGGGGCAACGCAGTAGCCGCGCCGGACGGATATCCGGTTTCGGACGGCAATCTCTTTGTCGCGTGGTACAATCAAGCGACCGGTGCGGAATTTGATTTTTCAACGCTTATAAAATCAAATGTTACGCTCTATGCTCATTATGTAGACAAACAGACCGAGATAAACAAGGCGGAGGCCGCGGTCGCCGCCGCTATTTTAGGATATTATGAGACAATCGACGGCTACGGCGAGGTAGAGGGTCCCGATTACATAGATTATGACTTTGGGACGTGGTATCCGAATGTTTATGCCGCTACGTCGCTTGCGGGCTTTAATTCCGCCGTCGAGAAGATTATTGATGAAGAAGGTAAGCTCTTAACGGCGCAAGAGAAAGATGTCTTCAACAAAACAAAAGTCGCGTGGTCCGAGACCTTCGCGAAATATTATGACGAGATAGCCGACAACTATTTTGCCGCCGATCTCAAGCCGGTCTATGATGATATAGTCGCGTATATTCAGTCGAGCACCTATGGCGGCGACATTTTCGGCGACGATGTCGCAACCTATATAACGCAAGAGTTTAGCAAAATAGAGACGATAGCGACAATCAAAGATGCCGATGCGGCTACGTTAGAGGCGGCGGTCACGGCGCACTATGACACGATAGACTACGACGAGGATGATTGCGACATTAGTGAGATAGGCTACGATTACGATACGTGGTATGCTGCAATCAAGAACGCGACGACGAGAGCGGCTTATGACGAGGCGTTAGCGGCGGTATACGAGGACGGAGAGCTGACGGAAGCCGGAAAAGCCCAAGTATTAGCGGCGGCAAAGGTTAAGTGGG
>JAISRB010000023.1 GCA_031273825.1 Clostridiales bacterium | reverse complement strand
AGATTTATGCACGGGTTAAAGGTCTCCGGCTCGACGCTCAACCGAAAGGTTTTGGCCGATATCGCGGTCAACGACGGAGCGGCGTTCGCCGCGCTTTGCGAAACGGCAAAAAGGAATATAGGCTAAACGCGCCGAATATAGCTTTGTCAACAAAAACGAGGGAGAACTTATATCAGGTTTTCCCTCGCGTCGCATAAAAGTCACAAAAAGCGGGTCATAAAAAATAAAATGCTTATAACATCTCTTTCTAATCCGAAAATAAAGGACGTATACGCCTTAAAGGACAAAAAGCGGCGGCTTTCCGCGCGCATGTTTATAGCCGAGGGCGTAAACCTCATAAAGGACATACCCGCAAACGTTGAAATTTTGACGTATGTAGTCGGCGAAAACTTCGCTAAGGCGGACTTCAAATTCCGCGCGGGCGCGGAAATTTTGACGGTGGGAGAGAGAGTTTTCAAAAAGCTTTCCGACGTGGATACACCGCAGGAAATTTTGGCCGTCATAAAAATGACGGACAGCCAAAGGGTTTTGACGGATAGCGGCATACTCGTATTAGACGGAATAAGAGACCCCGGCAACCTCGGAACGCTGTTTAGGTCGGCGGCGGCCTTCGGCTTTTTGAATGTCGTCTTGATAGATTGCGCGGACGCGTATGCGCCTAAGACCGTCAGAGCCAGCATGGGCGGCATATTTTCGCTCAATTTGCGCGAGCAAAATAGAACCGATGCGCTGAACGACGTAGACCGCGGCGAATATACCCTCATAGGGTTGGATATGAAAGGCGAAAGCATTCTAAAATATACCCAAAACGAGAGTATTCCAAGATGCGATAAAATCGGGAATACTACGCAAAACCCAAAAAAATACGCCGTTATCGTCGGAGGCGAGGCCTCGGGCATATCGGCGGAGTTGTTGAGACGCTGCGACAAGACGCTGTCGATAGATATGCAAAACGCCGTCGAGTCGCTCAACGCGTCGGTTGCCGGCTCGATAGCCATGTATATTTTGAGCCGTAACGCCGATCGGCGTTTATAATTTTTTAATCCAAAACGCAAATGTTATTATAAGGAGTTTTTTTATGTCCGGACACAGCAGATGGGCAAACATTAAGCACAAAAAAGCAAAGGGCGACGCCGCTAAAGCCGGCGTTTTTACCAAAATCGGAAGGGAGCTTGCCGTAGCCGTCAAGCAGGGCGGTCCCGATCCTAATTCAAACAACAAGCTAAAGGACGTAATCGCCAAGGCAAAAGAAAACAATATTCCCAACGACAACATCATGCGGAGCATAAAAAAAGCCTCGGGCGATGCCGGCGACGTCAACTATGAGGAGCTGACCTACGAGGGCTACGGGCCGTTCGGCGTGGCCTTTTATGTCGAATGCCTGACCGACAACAAAAATCGCACCGCGGGCGACATAAGGCACATATTCGACAAAAGCGGCGGCGCGCTCGGAACGACGGGCAGCGTCGGGTTTATGTTTAAAAGGCGCGGAGTAGTCGTCGTCGACGCGTCCAAGGCCGACGAGGACGAGCTTATGCTGTCGGCGTTAGACTTAGGCGCGGAGGATTTCGCCGCGGACGACGACGTTTTTCTCATCTATACCGCGCCGCAGGATTTGTCTGCGGTTCGCGAGGGCTTAGAAAAAAACAACGTGCCGATTATCTCGTCGGAGATAGATATGATACCCGAAAACACCGTGCCGCTTGACGGCGAAAGCGCGGAGAGACTGCAAAAGATGATAGACAGGCTCGACGAAAACGACGACGTTCAAAACGTCTTTCACAACGCCGACATGCCGGAATACGACGAGGAATAATAAAAAAAATTTTAAAATCAACATAATATAAAAGGGAGGAGGCGAAATGTCAGAATATATATCCGATATCTGCAAAAAAGCAAGAGCGGCGGCCGCGGCCGTCGGATTTTTGCCGACGGCGGACAAAAACCGCGCGTTAGAGCTTATGGCGGCGGCAATCGGACGCGAAAAGGACGAAATTTTGCGGGCCAACGCGCTCGACGTTTCGCTGTTTCCCAAGGATAAAAATCAAGCCTTTTTAGACAGACTGACGCTCGACGGCAAGCGCATAGAGTCGATGGCCGACGGAGTTTTGGCCGTCGCGGGGCTTGACGACCCGATAGGTAAGACAACGTATGAGCGTACTCTGCCGAACGGGCTTGAGCTAAGGCGCGTCCGCGCTCCGCTCGGCGTCGTCGCCATAATATACGAGTCCAGACCGAACGTCACCGCCGACGCGGCGGCTCTTTGCTTTAAGTCGGGCAACGCTTGCGTTTTGCGCGGCGGCAAGGAGGCCGTCAATACAAATAAAGCCATATATACTATTATGAAAAACGTATTATTCGGGAATACTTCTTGTCAAGAGGTATTGCAATTTATCGACAAAACCGACAGAGCCTACGCCGCGGAGCTTTTGACGATGAAGGATTATATCGACGTCGTAATACCGCGCGGCGGCAATTCTTTGAAGGATTTTGTTTTGAGCAATGCAAAAATGCCGGTCATAGCGTCGGCGGGCGGCGTGTGTCACGTATACGTCGAGCAAACCGCAGATTTTGGCATGGCGTCCGACATAATATTTAACGCAAAGACGTCGCGCCCCGGCGTTTGCAACGCGGCCGAAACTCTGCTTGTAGACGAGGCTATCGCGGATAGATTTCTGCCCGATTGTCTCGGGCGGCTCAGCCGCGCGGGCGTGGAGATAAGAGGCGACGAAAGGACTATCGGCCTTTTTGACAAGGCGGTTCCCGTCAAGGATTACGATACGGAATACGAGGCTTTGATTCTTGCCGTTAAGGTCGTAAAGGATTATAACGAGGCCATAGACCACATCAACGCGCACAATACCAAGCATTCGGACGCGATAGTCACGGGCGACGAGCGCGTAAAAAAAATCTTTGCCGAGCGCGTCGACGCCGCCGCCGTCTATATCAACGCCTCGACGCGCTTTACCGACGGCTTTGAATTCGGACTCGGCGCGGAAATGGCGATAAGCACTCAAAAGCTACATGTCAGAGGCCCGATGGGCTTGGAGGCTCTGACCTCCGAAAAATATGTCGTCGCCGGAAACGGACAGGTAAGATGATTGAGGGGATTTAATGGATAACAAGCGAATGGTCATAATCGACAGCAACAGCCTTTTGAACAGAGCGTTTTACGCTCTGCCGCTTTCGTTAAAGACAAAGGCCGGAGCTTTTGTCAATGCCGTATTCGGTTATGTCAACATGCTGTCAAAAATCATATCAGACCTCGCGCCTACGCATATAGCCGCCGCGTTCGACATGCGCAAGCCCACCTTTAGGCACGAACGCTACGCCGAATATAAGGGGACGCGCAAGCCTATGCCCGATGAGCTTGCCGCGCAAATGCCGATAATAAGAGACGTGCTAAAAAGCATGGACATCAACCCTCTCGAAAAGGAGGGCTTCGAGGCCGACGACCTCATCGGCACGCTTGCAAAAAGCTTTGACGGACGCGTCTATATCGTCACGGGCGACAGAGATTTGTTGCAGATAGTAGACGATAACATCAGCGTTTTGATGACGATAAAGGGCGTGTCCGAGGTTGTCGAATACGACCCCGCCAAGCTAAAGGAGCAGGGCCTTACGCCAAAAAATATCATCGACCTAAAGGCGTTGATGGGTGATCAGTCGGACAATATTCCCGGGGTCGCCGGGATAGGCGAAAAGACGGCGCAAAAGCTTGTCGCGGAATTCGGAACAATTGAGGAGCTTTATGACAGAATAGGCGAGCTTTCCGGCAAGCAGAGAGAGCTGCTCGAAAAGGGAAAAGACGGCGCGTTTTTGTCAAAGGAGCTTGCGACGATAGACATAAATTCGCCGATAGACTGCGGCGAGGAGTGTTATGTTTTTAAATATCCTTTTTCTCATAAGGCTAAAGAAAAGCTTTTGTCGCTGGATATGAAAACGCCCGTCGCCAAGCTTCAATTTGCCGGAGACACGGATGAAAAAACGCCGTCCGTTGATTTTTTTGCCGCTCAAAAGCCGAATATCGAGATCGTCGGGCTAAAAAACGCCGCTCAATTAAAAAGCGTTTTGGAGGGAGCGGCAGGCAATAAGGACGCTTTCATCTCCTTTTATTTTGACGGAGACGTCGGCGTCAGCATAGACGGAAACGTCGAATACGTTTCGCAAAAGCCGCGCGATTTGTTTAGCGCGGGCGACGAATATATAAGCTTAGCCGACGCCGTCGGGGTCATAAACGACAGCGGCCTTAAGGTCGCGGTCTTTGACCTCAAAACCGTAAGACATACGCTTAGCCCATGCGGAGTTGAGCTAAAAAACGCCGGGCTTGACGCGCTGTTGGCGGCGTATTTGGTCGATTCCAACAAATACTATTCTAATATCGACGTGCTTTTGGAATACTATGACATGCAAGGTATTCCAAAAGCTTGCGGAATTCACAGAGTAACAAGCCTTTTGAAGTCAAAAATGGACGAGTTAAGCTTAAACGGCTTATATTCCGACATAGAGTTTCCGTTGATAGACGTGCTCTTTGACATGGAAAACGCCGGCTTTAGAATAGACAAGGCCGTACTCGAGGAGCTTTCGGAGCGGTACACCGCCGAGCTTAACGCGCTTAAGGAAAGCATTTATGAGCAGTCGGGCGAGAGATTCAACATAAATTCGGTTAAACAGCTAAACGCCGTGCTATACGACAAGCTAAAGCTTCCCACGCTCAAAAAAAACAAGACGGGCTATTCCTCGACGGCCGACATACTTGCCGAGCTTGTCGACCTGCACCCCGTAATCGCGCTGATTTTGCGTTACCGCAGATTTGCCAAGCTGCAATCGACATATATCGACGGCTTTAGAGGACTGATAAGCGGCGATGGCAGGATTCACACGGTATTCAAGAACGCTCTGACCTCTACCGGCAGGCTTTCGTCCGTCGAGCCGAATATGCAAAACATACCCGTTCGCGACGCGGAGGGGCGCGAAATCAGGCGCATGTTTATCGCCGCCGACGGCTGCGCGCTTTTGTCCGCCGACTATTCTCAAATCGAGCTTAGATTGATGGCGCATTTTTCGGGAGACGAAAACCTCATACGGGCGTTTAAAGACGGGCTTGACATTCACACCGCGACGGCCGCCAAAATATTTAACGTCTCCGAGTCTCTCGTGACCAAGGAAATGCGGCGGGCGGCAAAGAGCGTCAACTTCGGAATTATTTACGGCATAAGCGACTTTGGCCTGTCGAGCGGTCTCGGCATTTCAGTCAAGGAGGCAAAGCGGTTTATCGATAAATATTTTGAATACTATCCCGCCGTAAAGGCCTATATGGACGGAAACGTCGCCTACGCCAAGGCTAACGGCTATATAAAAACGGCGTTCGGGCGAATCAGATTTTTGCCCGAAATCAAGTCTCCAAATTTTAACGTAAGGGGCTTCAACGAACGCGCCGCCATGAATATGCCCCTGCAGGGAACCGCCGCCGACATAATCAAAATAGCCATGATTCGCGTCGCTAACGAAATAAAGCGCGAAGGGCTTTCGGCGAAGCTTATCATGACCGTCCACGACGAGCTTGTCGTAGACGCACCCTTAGCCGAGGTCGGGGCGGTCAAACGGATATTAAAACGCGAAATGGAAGGCGCGGCGGCCTTGAAGGTACCGCTGACGGTAAACATAGAGGAAAGCGCGCAATGGTATCATTGACGGGGTATAACAAATGCTTATAGCTATAACCGGAGGAATAGGCGGCGGAAAGTCGGAGGTCGTCAAAATATTGAGCGGACTGACGGACAACGTAGTTTCGGCGGACAAAATCAACGCCGAGCTTTTGAACGACGCGGAATATATAAAAAAAATTTCGGCGGAGTTTCCCGAGACCGTAAAGGGCGGCGCGATTGACAAAAAAGCCTTGTCGGCGATTATATTTTCCGACGAAAAACGCCGCGCGCGCTTAAACGAAATAGCGCACGCCGCGATAAAGGACGCGCTGTTTCAAAGACTTCGCGCTATGAAGGGCGCGGCGTTTGCCGAGGTTCCGCTTTTGAGGGAGGCTGGGCTTCAAGACGGCTTTGACGAGGTTTGGCTTGTCGTCTCCGACAGGGACAAACGGATATCGCGGCTAAAGGCGGACAGAGGCATGAGCGAAACGGAAATTTTGTCGGTCATGAACGCGCAGGCTTGCGACGAAACGCGGGCAAGCGCGGCTTATCGGATAATCGAAAACAACGGTTCGACCGACGAGCTAAAGGACAAGGTGACGGCGATGTTTTTTGATACATATGAAAAAAACAAGCTTTAGAGGGCTTTTTGCGGCTCTCATAACCGTCATTTTTGTTTTGACCTCATATTTTGCCTATTCGGCGTATGAAAAACTGCGCTATCCCGTCAAATACAAAGACGAGATAGACATAGCGGCGCGCGCCTTCGGCGTCGACGAAAATTTGATTTTGTCGGTAATCAACATAGAGAGCGGCTTTGACGAGTCGGCTACGTCAAGGGCAGGCGCGGTGGGGCTTATGCAGCTCATGCCGTCGACGGGCGGATATTTATATCAAAGGATATATAAGCAGGACGTAGACAAAAGCAGGTTGTTTGAGCCTGAGCTGAATATTTATCTCGGAACCTACTATATAAATCTGCTGACGCAACGCTTTGACGGCGATTTATATTGGGCGCTCGCCGCTTACAACGCGGGGGAGAGAAATGTAGCCTCATGGATAGCCGGCGGCGTAAGCATAGACGCTATACCTTATGCGGAAACGCGGGAATATATAGTCAAATTTAAGAGAGTCTACAAAAAATATCAAAGGCTGAATAAAGCGGCAAAGCAAACTCAAACAAACAAGCGGCGGTGAAAATTATGGAAATCTGCGCCCCTGCGGGCAATATGCAAGCCTTAAAGGCGGCGGTATACAACGGCGCGGACGCGGTATACCTCGGACTCGACAGGCTCAACCTGAGAATGAAAGCCGATAATTTTAACGTCGAAAGCCTAAAGCAAGCGACGGATTTTGCGCATCTCTTCGGAACGCGAGTGTTTGTGGCGTTAAATTCTTGCATAAAGCAAGCCGAGTATTCTCAATTAGACGAGATTATAGAATACTCCGCGCTTGCAAGGCCCGACGCTTATATAATAACCGATTTGAGTCTGATTGACAAAATAAGGCAAAAAGCTCCGTCCGTCCGCATACATATGAGCACGCAAGCCGGCGTTCATAACGTATACGGCGCAAAGCTGCTTGAGGAGGCCGGCGCGCACAGAGTCGTTTTGGCGCGTGAAACCGAACTTTGCGACATACTCAAAATAAAAGAGAATACGGGTCTCGAGGTCGAGGCGTTCGTCCACGGCGCGCTTTGCGTTTCGTTTTCGGGGGCGTGTCTTTTAAGCTCCATAACGACGGGCGCAAGCGGAAACCGCGGCGCGTGCGCGCAGCCTTGCAGGCGGTACTATACCGCGGAGGGCGGCGGAGGATATCTGTTGTCGCCCAAGGATTTATGCCTTTTGGAGCGGCTTGACGCGCTAAAGTCAATCGATGCGATAAAGATAGAGGGGCGGCTAAAGCGGCCCGAATACGTCGCCGAAATGACGCGGCTATACAGAAAGGCCGTAGACGGAGGCGCGATAAGCCCCGAGGATATGCAAGCGGCAAAAAGCGTATATAACAGGGGCGGCTTTTGCGGGGGATATCTATTCGGCGGCGACATAATATCAAAGGAAGCCCCGGGACATACCGGGCGCGATACGGGGCGAATCGACAAAATAACGCGCGTAGGCGCGGGGGCGTCGGAGCTTACGGTATCGTCGGCTTATTCTTATAACGCGGGCGACGGTTGCAAAATCACAAGGAACGGCGCGGAAATATCGGGCGGCGAGCTTATAAAAGCCGAAAAAACGCCCTTAATCGGAGACGGCGGCGAGGCGCGGTGGACGCTGACGGCGCGGCTTAACGGAGAGCTAAGAGTCGGCGACCGCATAAACATCACCTCGGACAAAAAACAGCTTGAGTCGGCTCTCCGTAGGATAAAAAGGCTTCCTCTCGATATGGAGCTGTCGATAAAAATCGGACGGCCGGCGACGCTAAAAATGCAATCGGGCGAAACGGAATACGTTGCCCAAAGCAAAATAGCGGCGGAGGAATCGCTAAGCAGACCGCTGTCGGTCGAGCAAGCGATAGAAAACCTCTCGCGCGTCAACCATAGGGACGACGTATTCGAGCCGCGGAATATAGAAGCGCATATAGACGAAAACGCGTTTTTTCCTCTTTCTCTTTTGAACGCCCTGCGGCGCGAGGCCGTCGAGGCCGTCAAAAGCGGCTTGCTGTCGGCTTATGAAGGCCGACGACCCGTCTCAAACGGACGACAAAAAGCAAGCGCGGAGCGCGTTTTTGTCATAAAGGCGGAGGCTATCGGCTGGGATAAAAAAATCATAGCCGAAATCGACTGCGCCGATCGGCTCTGCGAGGCCTTAAACGTCTGTGAACGCATAGTATTCTATCCTCCGAAGTATTCTAAAAAAGCTCTTGAGGCCTTTTTTGACGCCTATAAAAGCCTCGGGATACCGTCAAAGGTCTATCTCAAACTGCCGCTGCAAGCCGCCTCAAAGGATTTGGAGATAATCGAAGCCCTGATAAAGGCTTACAAAGGCCGCATAGACGGGCTTGCCGGCGACAACGTTTACGCCCTCGGCTTGGCAAAAAAATACGGCCTGCCGTATATCGCCGGTCTTTTTCACAACGTCTATAACGACGAGGCGGCGGCGGCTTTGGCGGCTCTAAGCCCGTTCGGCGTGAGCTTTTTGGAGTCGGCAGAGCTAAATTCCGCCGAGTCGGCCGAGTTAAAGGCCGGCGGGTATCTGTTTGCCTACGGGTATCTTCCGCTCATGCACCTAAAGCATTGTCCGCAAAAGACGGCCGGGCGTAGCTGCGGCGACTGCAAAGCGGAAATCGAGCTTTGCGACGAAAAATGCAGATATACCGTCGCAAGGACGCAAATACATAACTGCTATCATACTCTGTATAATCCTTATGT
>JAISRB010000123.1 GCA_031273825.1 Clostridiales bacterium | reverse complement strand
CGACAAACGGCTTAGAAGGCCGTTGCTCTATCCGACTGAGCTACAGGCCCACGGCAATCGGTACTTTGGTTTTTTGAGGGAGGGGCTTACATTGACACGTATCTATAGGTCAAGGTAATTGGAGCGGGTGATGGGAATCGGACCCACGCGGCCAGCTTGGAAGGCTGGAATTCTACCATTGAACTACACCCGCAAAAAACGCGCCGCTTATTAGCGACGCTTAATATTCTACCACATGAAAGGCCGGCAAGTCAACTTTTTTTTATGACTTTATTAAAATTTCGCAAAAAAGTTGTCAAAAAAAACCACGGTTCGCGCATTAAAGTTTTTTTGTCACCTTATTTTGATGTGAACATCTCTAAGCTGCTCTTCTCCGACGCGGCCGGGCGCGCCTAACAGGAGGTCTTGGGCGTTGCTGTTCATCGGAAACGCGACGATCTCTCTGATACTTTCGTTTTCGGTCAGCAGCATGACTATGCGGTCAAGCCCCGGAGCCATGCCCGCGTGAGGCGGCGCGCCGTAGCGAAAGGCGTTATATAAGGCCGAAAATTTTTCCTCTACGGTCTCCTTTGAATATCCCGCGATTTCAAACGCCTTGACCATTAGGTCGGGTCTGTGATTTCTCACCGCCCCCGACGACAGCTCTATGCCGTCGCAGACTATGTCATATTGATAGGCGTTTATCTCGAGCGGATTTTTTGTCGCGAGCGCGTCCATACCGCCCTGCGGCATCGAAAAAGGATTGTGAACAAACTCCGTCTCCCCCGTGTCCTCGTTTATTCCGAACATAGGAAAATCGGTGACAAAGCAAAACTCGTGCCGGGAAGCATCGGTGAGATTTAGCCGCTTTCCCAGCTCACAGCGAATTTGCCCCGCAAGCCTGTCGACCTCTTTTTTTGTGTCGGATACAAAAAACAGCACGTCGTTTTCTTTGAGTCCGAGGCGGTTTTTGAGAATTTCAAGCTTTTCCGCGGTCAAAAATTTGACTATCGGGCCTTTGTATTCAAAGCCCGCCGCGACAGAAATATAGCCCAACCCTTTCATTCCTATATCGGAGGCAAAAAGCAGCATATTTTCAAAAAATGATTTTGGCATTTTTATACAATCGGGCGTTACTATACCGCGAACAGGCTTGTTTTTGAAGGGGGCAAAATCCACGTCGGCAAAGAAATCGCTTAAGTCGTTTATTATCAGCGGATTTCTCAAATCGGGCTTGTCGGAGCCGTATTTTTGCACCGCCTCGGCGTAAGGAATACGCGCGAACGGAGGCTTGCCGACCTTCTTTTTTGAAAATTTAGAAAACACGCCGTAGAGTAATTCCTCGGCGACGTCAAAAACGTCGTCCTGCGTCGCAAAGGCCATTTCAAAATCGACCTGATAAAATTCCCCGGGCGATCTGTCGGCTCTCGCGTCCTCGTCTCTAAAGCACGGCGCGATTTGAAAATATTTGTCGAAGCCCGACGTCATGAGCAGCTGCTTAAATATCTGCGGAGCCTGCGGCAGAGCATAAAACATGCCCTTGTGCTTGCGGCTCGGCACGAGATAGTCGCGCGCGCCCTCGGGCGACGACGACGTCAAAATCGGCGTTTGAATTTCTAAAAAGCCCAGCTCCTCCATCTTGCGCCTGATAAAGCTTGTCACCCTTGACCTAAGCTCTATGTCGCGGTGAACCGCGGGATTTCTCAAATCTAAAAATCTGTATTTAAGCCTGACCGCCTCGTTTGTGGCGCGTGATTCCGATATCTCAAAGGGCAGACTTCTCTCGGAAACTCCGAGAATCTCAAAGCTGTCGGCGGCAAGCTCAACCTCGCCCGTCGCAAGCTTTTTGTTGACGGTGTCTTTGTCGCGCAGTCTGACTACGCCCTCGGCCGATATGACGCTCTCCTTGCCGGCCGCTCTTATTATTCCGTCGTCGTTAAAGACTACCTGCGTTATTCCGTAGTGGTCTCTCAAATCGATAAAAACAACGCCGCCGTGGTCTCTAACCGTGTCTATCCAACCGGCGAGCCTAACCCTCTTTCCCGTGTCGTTTTTGCTTAGACTGCCGCATGTATGCGTTCTGTACATAATTTTTTCCCTCTTTATAGTTTTTTTGTTGTTTTTTTGTTGTTTTTTTGCCGCCTTTGCGGCGATTTTGTTTTTTTAGCTGTTCTTAATTATTTCGCGGTCAATTCCGAAAGTAAAATCTCCTGAATTGTCTTTGCGTGAGCCGCGCCCTTTAACAGCCTCGCGCATTGTCCCATAAAGAACGAAAGCACCTTGACGTCTCCGTTTTTGTACTGCTCGACGGCCTTGGGGTTTTGGTTCAAAACCTCTAAAACCGCCGACCTGACCGCCGCGGAATCCTCCTTTATTATGAGGCCTTCCTCTTTTATTATTTCGTCGAGCGGCTTGCCCTCGGCGTACATGCGTCTTATCGCGGTTTTGAGTCCGTTGCCGCTTATTTCTCCCGAGTCGGCAAGGCTCAACGCCCTTACAAAGTCGGTCGGCGAAACGTCGATTTTGTCGCCGCCCTCCGGCTTGAAGTGTCTCAAAAGCTCGCCCTTGACGGCGTTAAGAGCCGATATAG
Source organism: Clostridiales bacterium (assembly GCA_031273825.1). Lineage (GTDB taxonomy): Bacteria > Bacillota > Clostridia > Christensenellales > JAISNN01 > JAISNN01. The sequence continues at coordinate 2,574 of JAISRB010000123.1, read as the reverse complement.
GGTTTGCGCCCGCCCTTATGCACGCGTCATAAAAGTCGGCTACCGCCTTGTTTTCGAGAATTACGCCCGCGTCCGTCGCCGAAACGCCGTAGCCGATATAGCGCGAAAAACGCTTTGACGGGCTTTCGGGCAAATCGCGGCTTATTCTCTCTATGTCGCAGTCGGAGATTATGAGGGGCAAAATGTCGGGGTCGGGAAAATATCTGTAGTCCTGCGCGTCCTCCTTTGACCGCATAGAAAAGGTCTCGCCCGACGCTTCGTCAAAGCGGCGCGTCTCCTGAATTACCCGTCCGCCGCTTTCTAATACCCCGGCTTGACGTTCTACCTCAAATTCCACGGCTTTTTTGATAAACTTAAAGCTGTTGAGATTTTTTATTTCGGTTCTCGTGCCCAGCTTGTCCGCGCCCTCTAACATAATCGAGACGTTTGCGTCTACTCTCAGGCTTCCCTGCTCCATTTTGCCGTCGGACACGCCGGCGTAGACTAGCGTCCGTCTGACGTTCTCGACAAACTCCGCCGCCTCGTCCGCCGAACGCAAATCAGGCTCTGTGACGATTTCGATGAGCGGAACTCCAGCGCGGTTGTAGTCGATTAGCGTCGCTCCGCGCGAATGGACAAGCTTGCCGGCGTCCTCCTCGAGGTGAATGCGCGTCAAGCTTATAAATCTGCCGCCGATTTCGAGACCGCCGCCGACGCAGACCGGAGCGTAAAGCTGTGAAATCTGATAGGCCTTGGCAAGGTCGGGATAAAAATAGTTTTTTCTGTCCCACAGCGTATGACGCGTTATTTGACAGCCGAACGACAAGCCCGCCGCTATAGCAAGCTCGACGGCTTTTGAATTAAGTACGGGCAGCGTTCCCGGCATTCCCGTGCAGACGGGGCAACAGTTGCCGTTGACGCGGCCGCCAAAGGAGTTTTTGCAGCCGCAAAAGACCTTGGTTTGCGTCAGTAGCTCGGCGTGAATTTCAAGTCCTATGACGGTAATATATTTTTTCATAACCCCTCCGCTGCGCCGCTAAGCGGCGGTTTTTTAGGCTTAAACTGACGCTCATAAGCGTCCGCGGCCGACAAAACAAAAGCGTCGTCAAAGCGTTTGCCCGTTATCATCAGACCTATAGGCATACCGTCCGCGTCGTAGCCGCACGGCGTAGATGCCGACGGCAGCCCCGCGAGAGCCGCGCTGACGGTACATATATCGGCAAGATACATTTGCGCGGGGTCGTCCGGGATTTTATCAAACGGATAAGCCGTCGTCGGCGCGACGGGCGACAACAGAGCGTCGCAAAGCCCGAAGGCCTCCGCGTATTGTTTTTTGATTATTCCGCACAGCGTGACGGCGCGTTTGTAATAGTCGTCATAATACCCCGAGCAGAGCGCGTATGAGCCGAGCATTATTCTGCGCTTGACCTCCCAACCGAAGGCCTCCGCGCGGCTTTTGGATATCATGTCATAAAAATCCGACGGCTTGTCGGGTCTGTAGCCGTATCTCACTCCGTCAAATTTGGCGAGGTTAGAGGCGGCCTCGGCCGACGAAATGAGATAATAGATCGGAACGGCGTGCGTAAGCATAGGCAGACTGACCTCTATGATATCCGCGCCGAGCGTCCGATAACAATCCGCGGCGGCGCGAACCGCCGAGGCGACCTCTCTGTTGACCTCCGCGCCCATAAGCTCCTTGATTACGCCGAGCCTTTTGCCCTTTATTTTTTCCGCAGAAACGTCGGAACTAAAAAAAACGCGCTCCGACGAGGTTTGGTCATATTCGTCCTTTCCCGATATTACGCCGAGAACTGCAGCGCAGTCCTTTGCGCTTGCCGCGAGCGGCCCCACCTGATCGAGCGACGAGGCAAAGGCGACGCAGCCGTATCTCGGCACAAGCCCGTATGTCGGGCGGTGTCCCGTCACGCCGCAAAACGACGCGGGCTGACGGATAGAGCCGCCCGTATCCGAGCCTAAGGCCGCGACGCAAAGCCCGGCGGCGACCGCCGCCGCGCTTCCTCCCGACGAGCCGCCGGGGACGCGGTTTAAGTCGTAGGGATTTTTTGTCCTTTTGAAATATGAGGTCATAGTCGACGCGCCCATTGCAAATTCGTCCATATTGAGCTTGCCCAAAACAACCGCGCCGCCGTCTTTTAGCCGCTTGACGACTGTCGCGTCATAGGGAGGGATATATCCCTCCAGCATTTTTGACGAGCATGTCGTCGGCATACCGACCGTGCAGAGGTTATCCTTAAGCGCGACGGGAATACCCGTAAGCGGCCCCGATTTTCCGGCGTCGATTGTCTTTTGCGCGCGCCTTGCCGCCTCTATCGCGCCGTCGCAGTCGACGAACGTATAGGCGTTTATATCTCCGTCTAAGGCCGAGATTTTGTCGAGATAGCTCCTCGCAAGCTCTACCGCCGACAGGCTTCCCGAATCTAATTTTTTGCGAACAGCCGAAATACCTTCCATAATATCCTCACAGCACCTTTTGTATTACAAAGCCGTTCTCCGTCGCGCCCTTTGACTGCGAAACCAACAGCGACGGCTCAAAGCTGTCCTTTACCTCGTCGGCTCTAAGGGTTTTGAGAGAGG
>JAISRB010000096.1 GCA_031273825.1 Clostridiales bacterium | reverse complement strand
CAACTGATAGCGCGGATAGAAATCGGCTACCCGAAACGCTCCGACGGAAAAATTAAACAAGAAATCAATATAATTTATAGGTTTATTAATACAAATTTATAATGGGTATGCCCTTTTTACAAGGTGTCGAGCATAGGCACTGAGGCGTTCTACTACTGCAGTAGTTTAGAATCGATAATAATACCGCTTAGCGTAACAGTGATAGGCGATTCTGCGTTTTATGGTTGCGGTGCATTAACGATATACGCAAGAGCTAGTAGTGCGCCAAGCGGTTGGTCTCGCTCATGGAATTTGTTGTTTTTTGTTTTGAATTGTCCCGTAGTGTGGAACTATTAAGAATAATTAAAGATCGTCTGCTCCGCTAAGCGGAAATACCCCCTCTATCGCGGGCGCGACATCGCCTTAGAGTGGGGGCTTAACTTAAAGACAAAGGCGGAGCGGGGCGTTGAAAACGTAACCGCTCGATAAAACTTCAGGGCAAACGCATTTTCATGCGTTCGCCCTGATAAAAATTTAAAAAAAGTCAAAAGGCTATTGACAAAAGTTTATTTTTATATTATACTATAATCGGTTTCCGGAACCGTTCCCTTAAATGGGCGAGCCTTGTGTAAGCAAGGATTGTATCAGCGTCTTTTGATGAAATTATCCTAACCGAGCTGTCGCACGGTGCGGATAATTTGCGGAAGCCCACGGCGGCCCGATTTTTTTCGGGCTTCCGCGATTTTTGAATATCTTATTTATCGCGCGGCCTTATACCTCGGGCTTGTCTTAAAAATGCGTCGATTTTTTAGACAAGCTCATACGCCGCGCGATAAAAATTTTTTACGGCTTGCGGCGAAAAAAGCTTTTTGCGCCGCGCGCTATAGTGGGGCTTAGGCGCGTTTTATCAGCCGCGCGTTATAGTGGGGTTTAGGCGCGTTTTATCAGCCGCGCGATAAAGGGTTTTTTGGGGGCAAACGTATGCCGGAATATTTTGCGGAGGGTTATATAATATGAGCTATGAGTCTATAGTCGTCGCTAAGCTGTTAAAGACGGCGGACGTAAGCCCGGAGCGGATAGACGAAATAATCGGTGGCGATATAAGCCGCGAATACCGCGTGTATTATATCAAAAAGAGCAACGGCGGCAGGCGCGTTATTTGCGAGCCTTCCCCTGATCTCAAAAAGCTTCAGCGCGCGTTGCTGCCCCTCGTCAAAGCGGCAAAAATCTGCGAGCCGTTCGCGACGGCATACGAGGAAAAATGCTCGGTCAAGAGCAACGCCGAAAGGCATATTAAGAGCGGGCATATTTTGCATATGGACATAAAGGATTTTTTTGGCTCGGTGTCGCGCGAGCTTTTTGAAAACGCCTACTCCGACCGTCTCGGCGGCGGCGATATCGCGTTGGTGTGGAAGCTGGTTTCTCTGAACGGCGGCCTGCCGATCGGCGCGCCGACCTCTCCGTTTATAGCCAACAGGGTTATGTGCGGCATAGACAAAAGGCTGGGCAAGCTGTCGCTTTTTGTCAAATATACGCGCTACGCCGACGACATGATTTTTTCGTCGCGGTTTTGGCTAAAGGGTTCGCTCTCCGGCAGGGTTGCGGCGGTTGTCGGGCGGGCCGGCTTCAAAATTAATCAAAAAAAGACCTATTTTATGTCGGGCAGACGCGAGGTTACGGGCATAATCATCACCGACAAAAGGGAGCTTTCGGTCGGCACGGCGTACAAAAAAAATCTCAAAAAGGATATTTATAATCTGCTCAAAAAAAACACGGGCAAAAAAGACGTTGTCCGCGGCAAATTTGCCCACCTAAAGCACATAGAGCCGGGCTACGCCGAGATAATCAAACAAAAATATCTTGCAATCGACGCAATCGGTTTTTTTAAATAGGGCAAGAGGAGTATAAATTTATGGGGGATGCGGACGCGAAAAAAATACGGAATTCTTTTTTGATTTCGTTTGCCTTGATAATCGCCGGCAACGCGGCGTTTTATCTTTTTGACGTTGGCAAATACGGCGCATATGTCAACCTTATTTTGCTTTCAAAGACAAAATTGTATACCAAAGCATAGTCAGTGCAAAAAAAAATGATTTAGGACGGAGCCGCTCATGAAAAATAAAAAGTTAATATCTATCGCTTGCTTGATTTTTGGGTTTGTCTTGTTGACGATTGCGCAAAACTCTACAAAATTTATTGACGACAGCATTATCACGTTGATATTTAATATCGTTATGATTTTATCGGCGGTTTTGTTGTTTAATGCTGAAAAGCTGATTTTCAGAGCCGGAGGTAAAAAGGCAAAAGACAATTCCGACAATGCCGTGGGGTGAATAAGGAAGCTTTTTTGACGCCGTATAACGGGGCTTGCGCATAAAAACGCGCAAGCCTCCGCGTTTTCAGAGACGAAAAATATTGCATTTCTCCAAAAATTATGCTACAATATGACGGGTCGGTAAAAAACGGCCGAACGGTCAACTTTTTTGTGAAAAAGGAGCGCGGAGATTAATGAAGCTCGGTTGGGACGAATATTTTATGAGAATAGCTTATCTTTGCGGTAAGCGTTCGACATGCTTAAGGCGGCAGATCGGGGCGGTTATAGTCGTCGACAACCAAATTGTCTCTACGGGCTATAACGGCGCGTGCAAGGGCTTGGAGGAATGCACGGACATAGGTTGCCTCCGCGACGAGCAAAAAATACCCTCGGGCACGCGGCACGAGATATGCCGCGCCGTCCACGCCGAGCAAAACGCCATAATTCAGGCGGCGGTCAGAGGCGTTTCTATCAAGGACGGAACCGTCTATTGCACGCAATCGCCCTGCGTCTTATGCGCAAAAATGCTGATAAACGCGCAAATCAAACGGTGCGTCGTGTCGGAGCCTTATTCGGAAAGCGCGTATGTCGGGTTGTTTAAGCAGGCGGGTATAGAGGTGTGCTTTGTCAACGCGGCCGAGGGCGGATAAAAATTTTGCGTTTTTTTGATTTTTATCCTAAAAACCCTTGAAATTTTCGGCCGCGGGGTTTATAATATAACGGACGGTTTATTTATTAAATAAGGGATAAGGCGGTAAGCGTATGAAAAAGATTGTTTTGATTATGGTCGCGGTGTTTTTGACGGCGTTGACGGTTTGTCTTGTCGGCGCGGTCGTCGCGTTTAGCGACGCGTCGCCGCTGAATATCGAGGAGCGCAGCTTTTCCGAGTTTGACTCGGCGATAACCGCTCTCGAAATAAATTCAAACGGGCGCGCCGTAGACGTGATAAGCGTAAAATCGGGTTTTAAAGTCGATTATATCGTCTATAACGGCAGCGCGGTAATCGTCGGCTTTGAGGACGGCAAGCTAAAAATCACCGCGTCTGACGCGGAGAAAAAAGCCGACCTTTCTTATTTTGCCGACAGAATAAGACTGCAGAGGCTCGACGTTGACACGGTTGTCAAGGTCTATTTGCCGGAAACCGTGGCCGACGTCAAGATAAACGTCAAAAACGCCGATTTTTCATATTTCAACGTCAAATCTACGACCTTTGCGGCGGTCATAGAGGGCGGCGGCTCGTTTATAAACACGGTTACCGCGACCGACTTTAGCGTCACCGCAAAGGACGGAAGCCTCAAAACCAACACTATTAACGCGACCAACTTCAGGCTGAATATGGCAAACGGCATTTATTATTCAAGAGCGATCAATTGCACGACCGCCGAGGCCGATTTTAAGAACGTTATGGGCGAGCTTTCGCTAAAGGGCGCGCTCAAAACCGTAAACGTAAAAATCAAGGACGGAAGCGTAGAGGTTGGGATCGACGGAGTAATGGACGAATTTAATTTTTCCGTATTCTTAGAAAAGGGCGGCTACAGCAACGCGACCGACAAGACGGGAACGACCGACAAAAGCATAAGGTTTTATGTCGCGGGCGGAAGTCTCGAGCTGTCGTTTACTAAATAAGAGGCTATAATATCCGCGTAAGTCCGTTTGGGCTTACGCGTTTCTTTATAAAAAAAATCGGATAAAAAGAGGGCGGACGGCTACGAACATAAAGGACGTAATAATTTCAAATAATTTTCGTTACAAAAAGGCGTTGGGTCAAAATTTCATAACAGATTTAAACCTTTTGCGGGCGATAGTCGGCGACGCCGGAGTAAAAAACGGCGATACCGTCGTTGAAATCGGCGTAGGCGCGGGCGGCTTGACGCTCGCGCTTTCGGAGGTTTGCGGCAGGGTATACGGCTTTGAGATAGATTGCGGGCTAAAGAATATTTTGGGTCAAACGCTGAAGGGCAGACAAAACGTCGAGATAATCTTTCGCGACGTCTTAGAGATGAGCGACGCCGAATTGCGCGAAATAATAGGCGGCGGAAGCTTTCGCGTCGTCGCCAACCTGCCTTATTATGTCGCTATGCCGATGATTATGCGCTTTTTGGAGAGCGGGCTAAGGGTAGAGAGCCTTACCGTCATGGTGCAAAAAGAGGTCGCGGAGCGCGTTTGCGCGCGGCATAATACCAAGGAATATTCGAGCGCGACGCTTGCCGTCAAGGTCTATGCCGACGCAAAAATAACGCGCATCGTCGGACGCAACGCATTTTTTCCCGTGCCGAACGTCGATTCCGCGCTTTTGCGGCTCGACGTCGTTCCCGATAAATATAAGGGGCTTGACCGCGCAAAATTTTTGAAGCTGACAAACGCCGCCTTTGCGATGCGCCGCAAAACGCTGGCAAACAATCTGACAGCCGCCTTCGGCATAGACAAGGCCGCCGCCGAGTCCGCGATAGAAAACGCGGGCTTTGCAAAAAACGTTCGCGGCGAGGCTTTGCCGATCGACGGCTTTATCGAGGTGTTCAAAAATTTATACGCTGAGAATATATAAAAAAAAAGCTCCGCGCGGAGCTTTGTCATAAATTTAAACGGGGCTTCGCGCGTCAATTGCGCTAAAGCCCCGTAGCTTTGCCAAGCTTAAAGCCGAGTCGGTTAAACGCCGCCTTTTGTGCCGTCGCTCTTTGTCTCGCCGAGATATCTCTTGTAATATCTCGCGACGGCTATCGCGCCGTTTACGGCCACGCCGAGGAGAACTATCAGCCACGAATACTTCCATACGCCGGGCAAGACGCCCGAGGCCAAAATCGAAAAGGTCAGATAGATGGCTGTCGTCCAGAGCATGACGTTTACGCCGGTTCTGAAGGGAATAGGCATGTTTTTGTATTTTATCTTTGACATCAGCGCGTCGGCGGTCATCCAGCAAGCAAAGAGATCGACGATAATCAGCCACGTCCTTGCCCAGTCCTCCGTCAAAAACGACACGCTAAAATAAATCAGCAGGGTGACGGCAAGAAAAATGATAGACATATTAAAGCGCATTCTCGCGTTGTTTTTGTTGGCGTAGGCGTTTTTTGAGCTTAAGAACAGCATGAATACGACGTAAACCGAGCCGCCTATGAGCAAAATCAGCCATGTGCTCTTAAAGGAATCTATAATAAACGACACGCCGATATAGGCTATGACCAAAACGGTAAAATAGAGCAGGCTGGCCGACACAAGCAGCTTGGAATATGTGATTATCGTCGGCTTAGGCGTGTTCGCGTCGATGGTCTTTAGCGCGTCGCTGTAGTCGCCCATAAGCTCTATACTCTTGTCAAAGCTCTCCTTGTCCGAAAGGCCTTGCTTTTTGAAGTCGTCGTATCTCTCGCATAAATCGAGGAACACCTCCTCCTTAAAATCGTTTAACGCCTTTGACTTTTTGTATCCGGCAAATTTTTTGTCGAGATACTTGCGGAATTCGTCTTTCATTTTAAAAAAATCACTCCTTTTTGTAGTAATAATATACGGCTAATTTCTGATAAGCCTGTTTAATACTCTGTCGATATCAGACCACTCCTTGAGCTTGTCGCGGTATAGCCTGCGCCCCTTGTCGGTAATGTGATAATACCTGCGCCTCGCGCCCCCCGTGACGTCGCCCCAATATGTGCCTATAAGTCCGTCTATCTCCATACGCCTGAACGCCGTATAGATAGTCGCGTCCTTAATGTCTATAAGCCCCTCGGAATCCTCTAAAATCCTTTTTGTTATCTCGTACCCGTAGCTGTCTTTTTCCAATAAGATTTTTAATATTACGGTTTCCGTGTGGCCTCTCAAAATATCGCTCGAAAAAGCCATTTCTCCCCTTCGCAATTTGCCGTCTTACGATAATATTTTTAGCGTCGGACGCTTTTTTTATCGGACAACAACCTAATCTGATTATATATATAATAACATTAAATATAGCGGCTTGTCAATAGTTTTCGCAAAAAAAATAATAGAAAATTCAGAAAAAATTTTGCGGCGCGGCGGTCGGCCGCTAACCGTCGGCGGAGTCGGGAGATCGGCTCTTGGTATTGAGATAAATTATTATGCCGTTGACGGCCTCGTAGATTAATTTTTCCTGATATTCGGGGTCTAACAACAGCCGTTCCTCGTCGGGATTGCTCAAAAAACCGCATTCCAATATACAGGCGGGGTAGTCTGCGGCCTTTGTAATATAATAATCGCCGGGCAGAGCCGTCACGTCGCGCTTAGCGTATTCGCGGTTGAGGTTGTTTACTCTGCCTTGGAGAATTTTGGCGAGCTTTTTTGATTCCGGATTTTCGGAATTATAAAAGACCTGCGCGCCGCGTATCGAGCTTTGGCTAAAAAAATTCATATGTAGGCTGACGACGCACGCGGGCTTTGACGCGACAATTATTTCCTTCCGCTTTCTCATATCCTTAGATTTACGCGTTTCCTCAAGCGTGTTAAAGGCCGTCTCATAAAGCCCGGCCTCCGTCGTCCTCGTCAGAACGGCTCTGTAGCCCTGATTTTCGACGGCGGCTTTTAGCAAAAACGCAAATTTTAGGTTGAGAGAGCTTTCCTTGACTCCCGTGCTTATTCCCGATACGCCTCCGTCCGCGCCGCCGTGCCCGGCGTCTATGACAATGACGGGCTTGTCGGCCCTTATAGACGACGCTTTTATTCCGTAAACGGCCGAAAAACAGCCCACGGCAAAGAGTACCGCGGCCACGCCCCAAACTATGTACTTTTTTTTGTATATGACAAACATTCTATTATCTCCCAAAGCGGAAAACGGCGGGTTATCCACAAAAAAGTCAGGTTAGCCCGCCTTTTTGTGGACAACTATGTGCATAACCGCCCGTATTAGTATATGACATTCTTTTTTTTGCATTACTCAAAAATCCCCTAAAATAGCGCGTTTTTTGTCGGTTTTGACGGGAAAAACCCCGCGTTTCTTAAAATTTTGAAGGCAAAATGTTATGCGCGTTGTTATGTGAATTTATTCGCGGCTTGCGCTTTGAGAGAGGCGCGCCGTCGACCGTTAAAGGGCTTGCCGAAAAGCGCGTTTTTTAGCGGCTCTTAAGTAAAATAGCGGATTAGCTGTGCAAAAAAAAGGTTTTTACGCGTTTGCCGCCGGCATATGCAAAAAACTTTTTTGTTTTGGTTTACAAATTTTGGTTCTTGTAGTATACTATTATAACAAAAACGTCAAAAAGGAAGGAAAGGAAGCTATGGATGTTTTAAAAAGCCTTGCGATAGATTTTTCAGAAAATCTTTGGGTTATCGTTATGCGCCTGTTGATTGCGGCTATCTGCGGCTTTGTCGTCGGATACGAAAGAAAGACGCGCTCAAAGGACGCCGGCATACGCACGCATACCATAGTGTCGATGGCGTCCGCGCTCATCATGATAATATCAAAATACGCCTTCGGCGACACGGCGGGCGGCGGCGTTGACGGCTCGAGAATCGCCGCTCAGGTCGTCACGGGCATAGGCTTTCTCGGCGCGGGGCTGATTTTTTATCGCCGCGACATGCTCCACGGTCTGACCACCGCCGCCGGCGTGTGGGCGATCGCGGGGATCGGCATGGCTATAGGCGCGGGGCTTGTCGCAACCGGTCTTATTTGCACGGTTCTCATCGTCGCCTTGCAGCTCGTGTTTCATCTGCCGATCAAGGCTCTGCGCGGCAGACACTTTTTGACCATCAAGCTAAAGGCCGTCGTCGACGACAAGGATACCGTGACAAAAATAAAGGACATATTTGAAATAACGCGTTTTCTCAAATTTCACGCCGACAATCTCGCCGACGGCAAAATTTGTATCGAAACCGAATTTGCCGCCGTCAAAACCTATCTTGCCGAGGATTTTTATGAGCTTCTCAAGCAATATCCTTTTATAAGCTCCATAGAGAAGTATGAGGAAATTTAGGGAGAGGGGTTCTTTTTGAGTTTATTCCCGAATAAAATATATATAAAGGCGACGCCGGTTTATTCTTTATATATAAAAAAGGGAGAAGGACTTTTATGTTTCTCAACGAGATATGCGGAAAAAAGATAATTAATTCGACAACGGCCGTATGCGAGGGTGTGATTACGGGCGGCGTAGTCTCCGCGGATTTAAAGAGCTTAGCGGCGTTTAAGGCCGAGGCTCGCGGCTTGCCGGGACAAAGCCGCGGCGGCGGCGAAATTTATATCGACCCCGTTTGCATATCGTCCTTTAACGACGCGCTGATAACTAAGGGCTTGCTTGAGATCGGGCTTCCGAACGGCGGCGAGTATATCGACGCGCCGATCGGCGCGCCCGTATTTAATTTGAACGGATTGATGTACGGCTGTCTTGTCGATATATGCTTCAACAAGGCCTTCCGCATAACCAAGCTCGTCTATGACCGCCCGTTCGGAATTCAAAAAATAATAAGCGTCTCAAAGGACGCAATCGTCGCCCGCGCCGCCGCTCAAAAAAACCGCAAGCCCGCCGACCGCGGCCTAATCTTGCGAAACGGAGAGCGCGCGCGGCTTGTCTATTCCGCGGACTGCGCGGAGCCTAAAGCCCCGCCGGCCGCCGCGCCGGCTTTAGACCGCCGCGCCGCGTGCCGTACAAAATATCCCGCTAAGGTCGTCAGCGGCTATACGTTTTTGCTCGGCAGAACCGTCGGCGACGATATACGCAACGCCAAAAACGGAATTATAATAGACAGAGGAACCGTCATCACGCCCGAAACCGTCGAAAAAGCCGGCGTGTGCGGCAAGCTTGTCGAATTGACGTTTTCGTCGTTAAAGGCGTGAGGCGGTGACCACTGATTTTATTCTTGACACAATCGTCATAAAGGAGTAAAATATAAGCGTACAAAAAAGGATAAAAAAAGGATAAACGACCCTATGAATTTAAAAATAATAGGCGCGGGCTATCGCGACGGCGACATGACCCAAGCGGCGGTCAAGGCCGTCGTGGCTTCCGATTGCGTCATATTGAAGTCAAAAAAACTCGACTGCGCCGGCTTTGTCAAAAAAAGCGGCGCGGACTTTGTCGCCCTCGACGGGCTTTATGAGTCCGCCGCAAATTTTGACGAGCTTAACGCCTCGGTCGTAGACTTTGTGACAAAAAAAGCCGAAACGGCAAAAAACGCCGTTTTTGTCGTCGGCGGCGCGGGCTACGACGATCTGACGGCGGCCGAGCTGATAAGACGCGGCGCGGATATAATTCCCGGCGTGTCCGCGTCGGCCTACGCGGCGGCAGAGCTTGTCAAGAGCGGCGCGGCAAGGAGACAAAAGGGCGGCGATAGCGGCGCGGCTTTTTTTGGCGGCTTCGGCGTATGCGCCGTAAGCGCGCAGGAGCTTATCGGCACGGAGTGCTTTTTTCCCGACAAGCGGTTTTGCCTCGCGGTCGGGGATATCGACGACAAATATACCGCCTCCGACTTAAAGCTAAGGCTGTCGGATATTTACGGCGACGTAAGGGTTTTGATTTTGCATTCGGGCGGAAGGACGCTTGAAACGACGCTTTTTGAGCTTGACGGACAAAAAAAAGCTTTTTATGACTATCGGACGACGCTGATAATTCCGCCGTCGGATATGCTTGACAATATAGTTCACGACATGTCGGATCTTTACGCTATTATGAAACGGCTGAGAGGAAAGGACGGCTGCAAGTGGGATATAGCCCAAACGCACAAAAGCCTGCGCATAAACGTCATTGAGGAGGCCTACGAGCTTGCCGACGCCATAGACAAGGACGACATAGACATGATGCTTGAGGAGAGCGGCGACGTGCTTTTGCAGGCGGTTTTTCACGCCGTAATAGCCGAGGACGACAACGAATTTAGTCTGCGCGACGTCATCAACGCGCTGTGCGTCAAGCTGATAACGCGTCACACCCACATATTCGGCGACGACAAGGCCGCCGACGAGAGAGAGGCTCTGTCGGTGTGGGATAAGGCCAAGACAAGGGAAAAGAAATATAAGGATTTGACCGACAAGATGAATAGCGTTCCCGAAAGCTTCCCCGCGCTTTTGAGAGCCGAAAAGGTGTTAAAGACGGCGTTTAAGGCCGCGAAAGCCGGAGAAAAAAACGCCGATTCGCCGCTTGAGGACTATGCGGCGCGTATATCTCAAAAAATAAGGACGATAGATACGGCGGACGCGGAGGGGCGCGGCGTAATCGGCGGTGAAATTTTGCTCGATACCGCCGAATGTCTCGCGGCGCGCGGCGTAGAGCCGGAAACGGCGTTGAGAGACGCGGTAAACGCCTTTATAAACCGTTTTGCCGCAAGAGAAAGAGGTCAAAAAGGAGACGAAACGCCGTGAAGCTTGGCGGGGTAGACATAAAAAACAGACTAATGCTCGCGCCGATGGCGGGGTATACCGACGCGGGCTTTAGGCATATCGCCGTCAGACACGGGGCGGGGCTGACCTTTTCGGAGATGGTCAGCGTCAAGGGGCTTGTCTACGACGCAAAAAAGACAAAGGAGCTGCTATATACCACGGCTATCGAAAGCCCCTGCGCCGTTCAGCTTTTCGGGAGAGAGCCGGAGATATTTTATAAGGCCGTCCAAAGCCCTTATCTCAAAAAATTTGATATCATAGACGTAAATATGGGTTGTCCCGTTCCCAAAATAGTAAAGAACGGCGAGGGCTCCGCCTTGCTAAAGGACGGAGAACTGATAAAGGATATAATTTCGGCGATAAGGCGCGGCGCGCCCGAAAAGACCGTTACGGTAAAAATCCGCTCGGGCTACGACAAGGTAAACGCCGTCGAAAACGCGGCGGCAATAGAGGCCGCGGGGGCGCACGCCGTCGCCGTTCACGCGAGGCTTAGAGAGCAATATTACGGCGGCGCGGCCGATATCAACGTCATCAAGGAGGTCAAAGCCGCCGTCGGCATTCCCGTCGCGGGCAACGGCGACGTCAAGGGCTACGATGATTATCGGAGAATGCGCGAGACGACAAATTGCGATTTTGTCATGATAGGCAGAGCCGCCGTCGGCAACCCCTATATTTTTAGCGACATTTGCCGAAGGACGGAGGCGGAGGACGGCGGCGCAAATTCGACGGAGCCGCCGCCGTCAAAAAGAGCCGACATAACCCTGCATTTTGAAATTTTGCTCGAATACTGTGACGAACGCGTCGCCGTCAACAATATCAAAAAACACATAGCGGCGTATTCTAAGGGCATGAAAAATGCCCGCGCCGTCAAGGACGCCGTCATGGCGGCGGCAAGCGCAAAGGAAATACGCGATATAGTCGACGGCTTTTTTTGACGGATATAAGCCCCCTTATATGACAAAAAGACCCGATAAAAAATCGAATCTTTCCGCCAAAAAAAATAGATAAGGGGTAAATAAGTGAAAAACGCAAATTAAAATGTACCAAGCAACCGCAAAACGTGACGTCGATTATCAAGGTACGATTATATTATACTACAAAACGGAGGCTAAGTCAACAGATGAACGTTAAAAAAATAACAAAGATTTATCCAAAAAACAAAAAAAGTGAAAGTTTTTCCGAAAAGAGCGGTTTTCGCAAGGTAATTACCGTCGCGTCGCTTGCGTTCACGGTGATTTTTGTCGCCGCGGTCGTCGTCGCGGGCTTCGGCGTAGGCCTGGCGCATAGCGTCATGAAAGCCGACGCGGAAATTCAAAGGCAAAGAATAGCCGCGCTCGAGCTTGACCCCGGCGAGCCGGTAGACGAGAACGCTTTTGCCGATTTTGACTTCGGCTTGCAAGACCCCAAGATAAACCGCCTGCGTTTTCTCAATACGCACAACAGCTACCGCAAGCGGCTGACGGGTTACGTCGATTTTTTTGCCGGCATGGTTTTGTCAAGGGAGTGGTATAACGGTCTCGTCTATGAGCACGACACGCTGACGGCGCAGCTAAACGACGGCGTCAGAAGCTTTGAACTCGATATTCATTCAAGCGGCGGCAAGCTCGGCGTATACCACATTTCAAACATAGACTACGGCTCGACCGCGCCCGACTTCGGCCTCGCCCTAAAGGAATTGAAGCTTTGGTCGGCAAACAATCCCGGTCACGCGCCTATAACCGTGCTTTTGGAATGCAAGGACGAGTCGCTCTTTCTCGCGCCCTTTGCCGACAAGTTTGACGAAAGCCTGCTTAGGCGGCTTGACGACGCTATTTTGAGCGGCTTAGGGCGGCAAAGCCTGATAACGCCGTCAGACATAATAGGCGGATACGCAGACATGCAAGCCGCGCTTGCCGCGGATAACTGGCCGACGCTTAGCGCGGCGCAGGGCAAGTTTATGTTTTTGCTTCACTATAACGACGATTTGACGGACAAATATATCGGGCTTGACGGCTCTTTTAACGGGCGCGTCATGTTTCCGTCGGTTTACGCCGACGGCGACGGCCGCATAGCGGAAAAATATCTTCCTTACGCGTCGCACGTGCTCTATAACATTCCGTCAAAGCGCGGCATAGACGGGCTTGTAAGAGCCGGTTATATAGTCAGAACGCGCGCCGACGCCGACTTAAAAGACCAGCCGTCCGTCCGCGACGAGGCCTTGGCGAGCATGGCGCAAATCGTCACCACCGACTACGAAAAGGGCAGAATATTGCCTAAGAGCGGCTATTATCTGGATTTTTCGGGGAAAACTATAGCGTTGATGGAGTTTTAGAGATAGTGATCACCGACCACTAACTACTGCAAACAAACCTAAATGCTTAAACAGCGGTAATAAGGTTGCATAATGACCGAAATCTATGGTATAATTATAAAACCTAAAAAAGCGCGTCATATAATCACCGCGCGCGCTCTTTTTTGGGGACAAGAGGGTAAACGGCATGATTTTTGATTTAATCGGGGGAAGGTATAACTCGGTAGGCGAGGCGGCTATCACGATTGCGGCTTGCATCGCCGCGGTCTTTACGGCGTTGATAGCTCACGAAATAGCGCACGGCTACGCCGCCTTGTGGAACGGCGACGACACGGCAAAACGCGCGGGCAGGCTTACGCCTAACCCGTCGGCTCATCTCGACCTATTGGGGACGATATTTCTTTTGGTCGTGGGTATAGGCTGGGCAAAGCCCGTTCCTATCAATCCTTACAACTTTAAGGATATAAAAAAAGGCGTTATCACCACCTCGCTTGCGGGCGTGGCGGCAAACCTTGCGCTTGCGCTGATTTTTGCCGGAATCTATCACCTTTTGCAGCTGACGGCGGTTTTTTGGGTCGTCGGCACGGCGGGCTTTTGGGTATACTACGCCGCGATTATTTTTTGCTTGTATTTTGTGCATATAAACCTTTTGATAATGCTGTTTAACTTGATACCCGTAGCCCCGCTCGACGGCTTTAGGGTGTTGGAGGCGGTTGTCAAGCCCGACAACGGATATGTGGAATTTATGAACAGAAATTCGAGATGGCTGGGGCTTGTCGTGCTGGTCGTCATAGGATATTCGGGAATATTGACGACGGCGGTCGAGGGGCTGAGAGGTCTGCTCGGCATGTGAGTTTTTTTGGAGAAACGGGGTATTCTTTAAGAATCGCAAAATATAAAGACAAGGGCCGGACATACGGCGGAGAACAAATATGGACGAACAGCAGACGCTTAATTTTAACGCTCACGCTTGCGGTATGGCGTTTAAGGTCGCAAAAAACAACGTGGAGTTTGAGGGGCCTCTCGACCTCCTGCTTGCCCTCATCAAGGAAGCAAAAATAGATATCAAGGATATCTTCGTTTCCGATATAACCAATCAATATATAGAATACGTCGCCGGCATGGACAAGCTCGATTTGGACTATGTCAGCGACTTTATCGACATGGCGGCGACGCTTTTGGAAATCAAGTCAAAAAAGCTGTTGCCTAAGCTTGAAAAGGAAAAGGTCGGCGACGAATTGAGCGATCAAGACGAATTTATCCGCAGATTAGAGGAGTTTAAGCTTTTTAAGGAGACCGCCGAGCGGCTCAAAACGCGCGAGCTGACAAACGTGTTTTATCGCCGCCCCGACTATAACGAGCGCGACTACAAGACCGTCATAAAAAACTTTTCGATAGAAAAGCTGATGTCCGCGCTTGCCGTACTGCTCCACAGGGCGGGGCGGCGCGACGTTGAAAACCTCACGCGAAAGATAGTCAGAGAGCGTTTTACCGTCGCTAACCGCGTCTTGTTTATCACGGGTCTGCTAAAGGAGCGGCAAAAAATAGCCTTTTTTGAGCTTTTTGACGACGACTATTCAAAAATCGAGGTAATAAACGTATTTTTGGCTATTCTCGAATTACTAAAAAAACAGCTTGCGACGGCGGAGCAGGAGGAATACTATTCCGATATATTTCTGACGGCCGCGGAAAACATAAACGACATAGCCGAGACCGAGCTTTTGCGCGACATGCCTATAGACGCTATGGCCGACGGGTCGGCGGAAGAGGAAATTATAATATAAAATACGGCAAAGCCGGTCAAATAGCGGCGCAATAACTAAAAAAACGGGGAAACGCATGGAAAACTTAACGCAAATAATCGAGGCCGTCATCTTTTCTGCAGGAAACGGCATATCAAAAAAGGACGTCAAGGAAAAGCTGATAGACGCGGATATGAAGGAAATCAACGCGGCTATCGACGAGCTTAAACAAAAATACGGCGGCGCGTCGGGCGTAAGGCTTGTTACATACAACGACAAGGTTCAGTTCGCGTCAAATTCCGCTTACGGTGAAATCGTGTCCGACGTTTTGACGCAGATAAAGGAAAAGGAGCTGTCAAAGACGCTGTTAGAGGTGCTTGCCATAATAGCCTACAAGCAGCCCGTGACGCGCCTCGACATAGAGGAGCTTAGGGGCGTAAGCTCGGAATACGCCGTCGCGCTTTTGCAAAAGCTAAATCTGATAGAGCCTTGCGGCACAAAGGACGCGGTCGGCAGGCCGACGCTTTTTGCGACGACCGACGACTTTTTAAAGAAGTTTTCGCTGTCCGAAATATCCGACCTCCCGCATTTTAAGGAGGTCATGGAGCGCGTCAGGTTTATCGAGGGCGGCTTTAACAAGACGTCAGAATCGCTCTACCGCGACCGCGGCGGCGAGGCAAGCGAGGCCGACGGGGCCGAGCGGCAAATAGCCGCCGCCGTTTCGGAGGCGTTGGACGCGGAGACGGGAGAAAACCCCGACGATAAACCGCCGTCCGTAGAGTCCGACGCAAAGACGTCAAAGAGGCGGAAAGCCATAGAGGCCGCCGCGCTCGGCGCGGAGCTTGAAAGACAGCTTGCGGAATCGGAAAACCCCGACTTTTTGGCGGGAGAGGAATTTGCGGTCATAGAATAACCGCGTCGGAACAGGGTGTCAGCCACCAAAGGAGTTAAGACATATTATGTTTGCTAAACTCAGTGTAAAAAGACCGCATATGATAATAGTCGCCTTTATTTTGACGGCTATTTTGGGCTTTTTGTCTTTTACCAATACGGGAATAGACCTGTTTCCGGAAATCAATCTGCCTTATATCGTCGTCGCCACGGTTTATCCCGGCGGCGAATCTCCCGTAGCCGTAGAGGAAAAGGTGACGCTGCCCTTAGAACAGGCTCTCGCCACCGCAAATAACGTAAAAAACATTACGACGGAATCTTACCCTATGATTTCGCTGATTATCATCGAGCTAAAAACCGGAACAAACGTCGATTCGGCGATAATAGACGTCAACGAAAAGATAAAGACCTTCAAGACGATAAACTTCGGCGCGGGGCTTATGGATACGGCGGCAAACGCGACAAGCGGCGGCGACGCGCTCGGCGATTACAGCCAAATGACCGACCTTTTGAATACCATACTCGACCCCGTCGTCATGACGGTCAGTCCGTCTATGCTCCCCGTTATGAAGCTGTCAATCTATCAGGAGGGCAAGACTATCGGACAGTCGTCCGAATATTTGAGAGAAATAGCAAAAAAATTGGAGACCGTCGAGGGCGTTTCGTCGGTAGACGTGACGGGGCTTGTCGAAAGCATGTATTTTCTTAACGTCAACAACGGAAAGCTTTTGAAGGCGGTGTTGTCGCAGATAATCGACTACGACGCGCTTTTTGACGGCGTATACGACGGACTTTTGGCGGCGATAGAGGACGTTGTCGACGGCACGGCGGAGGCAAACGCGGCGGCGGTTTTGCAAGCGGCGCAGGACGCCTTAGACGAGCTGATAACGACCGTCAAGGGCTTAAACGACAAGCTTGTCTCCGTCAACCTTAACGAAAGAGCCGCCTATATCGCGAATGAGCTAAACGGCGTAAGAGCTTCGGTCGGCGTTCTTTTTGGGGTTTTGGCAAACGAGATTTTGCCGGGCAACGCGGATACGCTTGAAACCGTCGAGGCAATACTCTTAGCCGCGATAGACGCGGCGGAGACAACTATTATTGCGGCGGCCGCGGAAATCGAAAGCTACAAGCCCGGCATAACCGACGCGCTTGACCTGATATCGGCGGCGGCGGAGGAAATCCGCGGCGTTGTAGCCGCGGATATTCCGGCGATTGACGATTCGATAAAGGAAAGCGCGAGGTTTTTGGGGCTTTATCTGTCGAGAGCCGACGTGAGAAGCCAAAACAAGAGATATTTTTATAACGGACTCGAGGCCTTTTTAGACTACGCGGGGGCGCAGGCCGGCGACCTTTTGTCGGCCGATATAGTCAAGCTCGCGCTGTTTGCCAACAACATAGAAATGCCGATCGGCTCTATGGGCGGCATGATTATAACGGTGGGCGACAAGGTAAAGACCGCCGAGGAGCTTTATCGTCTGCCCGTCGCAGACGTCAAGATAGCCGACCTCATACTGCCGGCTCTGACCGGCATGTATACCTCCGACTTAAGCGCGGCCAACAAGTCGGCGCAGACGCTTCTCGTCTTTGCCGACGCGGCTCTTAAGGCGGCGGAAAGCCCGGGCGCGGAGCTGTCCGACTTAACGTCTTTGATAACGTCGGGCTTAGGCGTAAGCGGCTTGACGGCGACCGACATACTTTCGGTTTTGGGAATACGCTTAGACGGGCAGGCCTTAGACGCGCTTGAATCGGTTCTGAACGCGGGCGCGCTCGGGGGGCTTTCTCTCGGCGGCATAATCGAGGCCAACGCCCTCGCGGGAACCGTCCTCGACGAAATAGAAAACGTGCGCATGAAGCTGATTCTCGACGACGTTTGCACTATCGCAAAGATAGACAATTCGAGTCTTTTGCACACCGTGCTCAACGGCTCCGCGGGCGTGCAGTTTAATATCAACAAAAATCCGAGCGTGGCGACCGCCGACGTTTCGACGGGAGTCAGAGCAAAAATCGACGAGATTACCGCGGCCGACCCGACGCTCAAATATACCGTACTCGACGATCAGGGCACGTACATACGGCTTGTTGTCAATACGGTTTTGAGCAACCTCATAAGCGGCGGACTGCTCGCCGTGCTCGTGCTGTTTCTCTTTTTAAAGAAATTCGGGCCGACGATAGTCGTCGGCATGTCGATAGTTTTGAGTCTGGTGCTTGCCTTTGTCTTTATGGGCGTATTCAAAATCAATCTCAACGTCGCCTCTATGGCCGGGCTGGCCTTAGGCGTCGGTATGCTTGTCGACAACTCTATTATCGTCATGGAAAACATATTTTCTATGAAGCTGAGAGGCAAAAATATATTTGAGGCGGCCATACAAGGCGCGACGCAGGTGTCGGAGGCCGTCATAGCCTCGACGATAACCACCGTCGCGGTGTTTATTCCGCTGTTTTTTACCGAGGGGATAGCCTCGGACATAATGCGCGATTTGGCTCTGACGCTGTCGTTTTCGATAATTTCGAGCATGATAGTCGCCATGACGTTCGTTCCTATGGCGGCGACGACCTTTATCAAAAATTCCGATCAGGTTTCCAAGCTGCAGCTTAGGGCTATCGAGAGGTTCGACAGGTTTACGGCGAACGTCAAGGGGCGTTCTAAATGGGTCAAGACCGCCGCGGCTCCCGTCGTTCTGGCCGGCAAACTGCTGATAAAGGAGACAAGCGAGAGAGACGGCAGAACCTTTAACATCATAAAAAAAGCCTACGTCAAGGCGTTGAACGGCTGTCTGAAAAGGAAATTTATTCCGCTGACTATAGCCGGAGTTTTGTTTCTTATGGCCTTAGGCTCGGCCTTTCTCATGGAAATGCAGGTTTTGCCGGATCTCGACATGAATACCGTCAATTTATCGGTAAGCTTAGACGACGAGGCTCTTCTCGACCGCGGCATAGACAAAAACGATCTGCTCCAAGACCTTATCTATATCGCCGATACGGAGATATCAAAATACAGAGACAGCGGAGTGGTCACCGACAGCGGAATATCCTCCTCTACGGGCTTTAAGATTATGGGAAGCTCGATGTCGGAGATGAGCGGAGGAATGATTAATACAGACGGCATGTTCGGCGGCACGATGCTCGGCGGCGCGGCGTCGAGCGGAGACCTCGAATGCGCGCTTTTGCTTTCTCCGAGAAAGGAGAGAAAAAAGCAGTCCGCGCAGGTCGTCGCCGACGAAATAACGCGCGGAATTTTGGAGGCGCAATATCAAAAGCGCGACGGGGGAGTCGCCTCCGCGTCATATAAGGTTTCGGAGCTTGCGACGATAAGCGCGTCATATAACAGCCTTGTCGAGATGGCGTCGTTTGACAGCGACAGTCTGCAGCTCAACGTATACGGCGCGAACGAGGCCGACATAGAGCGCGAAGCGGCAAAAATCACCGCGGCCTTGAGAGCCGGAGGCATAAAGGGTCTCGCGTCCGTCGAAAACGTCATGGAAAACCCTACCCTCGAATACCGTTTGATTATAGACAAGCAAGCCGCCAACCAAAAGACGGGCGGCTACACCGCCACCGCGCTGTTGTCGCTTTTGAACCGTTTCAGCTCGCCGTCCGCAGACGCGTCGGTGTCGCTCTATGACAATTCGGGCGACAGATATACCTATGACGTTACGATATATCCCGCGACTATGAGCGTCAAAAAGTGGTACAGAACAAACGAGAGCAAATATAAATACATCTATGAGGAGGACGTCTTGAGGCAAGACGCGCAGGGGCGCGACGTCGTCGTCAACGAATATTATACCTACGATGCTTTGGGAATTAAATGGGAATTGCAAAAAATAACCGACGCAAGCGGCGTGAGATTTGACTATATCGACGAGACGACGGGCAAGACCTACGGCATTTCGCTGAGACCGTCGAGCAACATAATTTATTATTCGACGGGCTACCGCGACCCGATAGAAAGCGCGAACGACCTGCTTTATTATCAGCTTCCTTACGAAAACCCCGTGACGGGCGAAACGGGAACTATAGCCCTTCACGAAATATTGAGCGACGAATGCCTTGAGAAGGACGGCGACGGCAACCTTATCGGCATAAAAAAGGTTCCCGCCTATACAAAAATAACAAAGGACGGCGGCAAGAGATACGGCCATATAACTATATATATGACCGACGGCGCGAGCGCAAACTCCGTTAAGGCGGCGGTAAACAAGGCGTTAAAGAGCTATTATGAGAGCAACGCGATGACCGACGGCGTGACCTATGGGTTTTCGACGTCGACCGCGCTCGTAGACGACGTGTTCTCTACGCTGCTTTTTGTCTTGGTCATAGGCATAATATTTATCTATCTCGTCATGGTCGCGCAGTTTAGATCGCTAAAAGACCCGCTGATCGTCATGGTGACCATACCGCTGGCGTTTACGGGGAGCATCTTTTTGCTGCTCGTGTCGGGCATGAGCATAAACCTCATGTCGATTATGGCCTTTATCGTGCTTGCCGGCGTAGTCGTCAACAACGGCATAGTCTTTATCGATCACGTCAACCGTCTGATAAACGAGGGCGCGGAGCTTAAAGACGCCATACTAAAGACGGCGGCCGACAGGCTGAGGCCGATTTTGATGACGGCGATGACGACGATAATGTCTTTGACTATCATGGCTCTCGACGGGAGCGAGGCCGCGTCTATATTGCGTCCTCTCGGCGTCGCGTCGATAGGCGGGCTGACTTACGCGACGTTTTTGACGCTGATAGTCGTGCCTACGCTCATTGCAATATTCAAAAAGCACGATAAAAACCCCGGCAAGGGCAGGTTCTTTAAGAGAATAAGGCTGTTCGGCGACAACTATGAATATTTCAACAAGCTTGAAAGGGAGAAAAAATCGGAAATATGACAATATTATTGACCAACGACGACGGCATATTTGCCGACGGAATACGCATACTCGCCGAAAAGCTGTCAAAAAAGCACGAGGTCATAGTCGCCGCGCCCGACAGCGAGCGTTCGGGGACGAGTCACAGCCTGACGATTTTTAAAAGGCTGACCTACAGGCCGTACGGGTATATCGACGGCGTAAGGGCGTATTCTATAAGCGGCACGCCCGCCGACTGCGTAAAGTTCGCGACGATGACGCTTATGAAAAAAGCCCCCGACCTCGTCGTTTCGGGAATCAACAACATGCCCAACCTCGGCACCGATGTGATATATTCGGGGACGGTAAACGCCGCCCTCGAGGGCGTCGTCTGCGGCATAAGGTCTATAGCCCTGTCGGTGCTCTATGAGGACGACGGTGATTATGAATACGTTTCGGAATTTATGCTGTCAAACCTCGAAAAAATTTACGGGCTTATCCCGAAAAACGCCGCCTTTAATATAAATTTTCCGAGCGGAAAAAAATCGCGGCTGAGGGGCGTGGGGTTTGCCGCCCTCGGAATTCAATCCTATTCCGACGAATACGTTCCGCAGGGCGGAGACGACGGCGGCGAGCACTATATATTGACCGGCGACTTTCTCAAAAATCCCGACAACGCCGCCGATTGCGACGTGGAGATGCACGACGCGATGTACGTCACGATAACGCCTCTGCGCATTCAGACGACCGACTTTGACGCTTTGGCGCGTCTAAAAAAATCTAAGGCCTCCGACGGTATAACGCTATGACGGCGGCCGTAATAGGGGGAGGGCCGGCGGGAGTTTTTGCGGCGGCGTTCGCCGCAAAAAACGGCGTGACGGCTACGCTCTTTGACGGCAACGAAAAGCTGTTAAAAAAGCTCTATATAAGCGGCAAGGGCAGGTGCAACCTGACTAACGACTGCGCCCCCGACGAATTTTTGAGCAACGTCGTCAACGGCAAGAGATTTTTGATTTCGGCTATAGCCGGCTTTACGCCGTCGGACGCGCTCGGCTTTTTTGCCGAATCGGGTCTGCCGCTAAAGACCGAGCGCGGCGGCCGCGTCTTTCCGTCGTCAGACAAGTCGTCCGACGTGATAAAGACACTCGAACGACTTTTGAGAGGTTTGGGCGCGGAGATTTTGACAAGGTCGCCCGTTTCGCGGATAACCAAGGACGAAACGGCGCAAAGCGGAGCTTTTACCGTCGTCTCAAACGGAGAGAAACGCCGCTTTGACAGAGTCGTAATAGCTACGGGCGGCGCGTCATATTCCGCTACCGGGAGCGCGGGCGGAGGCTACGTTCTCGCCGCCGCCTTCGGACACCGCATAATCGAGCAGCGTCCCGCCCTTTGCGCGTTGCGGCTAAAGGAGGACGTAGGAGAGTTGGAGGGGCTTGCGCTAAAAAACGTGTCCGTGTCGGCCGAGACGGACGGCAGGACGGCGTTTTCCGAATTCGGCGAGGCTCTGTTTACCGCGGACGGGCTGTCGGGGCCGTCGGTTTTGTCTTTGAGCAGCCGCATAAACCGTTTTGACGGCAAAAAAACCGACATAGTGTTAGACCTGAAGCCCGCTCTGACGCGCGCGGAGCTTGACGCGCGGATTTTGAGAGATTTCAAAAAATACGCGAACAAAAACTTCGCCAACTCTCTCGACGGGCTTTTGCCGAAAAGCCTGATAGCCTACGTCGTCCGTGAAACAAAAATTCCGCCCGACAAAAAGGTCAACGAAATAAGCCGCGCCGAGCGCGCCGCGCTCTTAGACGCGCTCAAAGGTCTGCGCTTCGGGCTAAAGGGGCTTGCGCCGCTCGATTCGGCGATAGTGACGAGCGGGGGAGTAGACACGTCGCAGATAAACCCGAAAACCATGGAGAGCAAGCTTGTGCCGGGACTGTTTTTTGCCGGCGAGGTCATGGACGTAGATGCGTTGACGGGCGGGTTCAACATTCACATAGCCATGGCCACGGGAAGAGCCGCGGGCAGGGCTTGCGCGGGCGGTCTTGCCGCGCCGTCTGCCGTTTGTCGGCTGCAAGACCGCTAAATTTGAAGAACGGCGGGCGGCCGAGGGCGTCCGCCCCTACAACCGTGCAAACGCACACTACCTACTAAATACCGCCGCTGACCGCCGCTCACTGACCGCCGCTCACTGACCACTGACCACTGACCATTGACCACTGATCACTAAAAAAAAGGAATTAAACCTATGATTGCTATTACTATAGACGGCCCGTCGGGCGCGGGCAAAAGCACGGTGGCGAGAGCCGTCGCAAAAAAGCTTGACATTATTTATTTAGACACGGGGGCGATATACCGCGCTTTGGCTTATTCGGCTATCGGAGACGGCGTAGACGTGACCGACGAGGCGGCGGTCGGCGGTTTTTTGAGCCGCGTCGCGGTCGACGTGAGATATGACGGCGGCGAACAGCGGGTGTTTTGCGGCGGCAGGGATACGACTCCGTTTATACGCGAGCATAAGATATCAAAGGCCGCGTCGGACATATCAAAGCACGTCTCCGTCAGAATCAAAATGTCGGAAATTCAAAGAGAAATAGCCAAAAACAACGACGTGGTGTTAGACGGCAGAGACGCGGGAACCTTTGTCTTGCCGAACGCGGGATATAAGTTTTATCTGACGGCCGACGTGGGCGAACGCGCAAGGCGCAGGTTTGCCGAGCTTAAGCAAAAAAACGCCGATATACAATATGAACGCGTGCTGGAGGACATAAAGCAGCGCGACTACAACGACTCGAACCGCCCGTTCGCGCCGCTAAAAAAAGCCGACGACGCGGTTTTGATCGACAGCACGAGCCTGACCGCCGAGCAGGTGGCCGAAAGCGTGGTAAAGGCCGTAACGGCGGAGAAACAATAAAAATTTATTTTTTTAAAGAGGCGTTTTGTTGGATATAATCGTATCAAAAAACATAGGCTTTTGTTTCGGCGTGAGACAGGCCGTAGACAAGGCCTTTGAGACCGCCGAGGCCGTCAAAAGAGCGGGCGGCGGCGCGAAGGCTTATTGCTACGGCGCGATCGTTCACAACGCGCGCGTCACGGCGCGGCTCGCCGCCGCCGGCATAAAAACCGTGGACGGCTTGGAGGACATAAAGCGCGGCGACTCCGTCATCATAAGGGCGCACGGCGTTCCTCCGGAGGTCGTAGAGGCTATCGGGCAAAGAGGCGCGAAAATCATAGATTGCACATGCCCTTTCGTCAAAAAAACCCACGCCGTAGTCAAAGAAAAATTTGACCGCGGTTATGACATAATAATAGTCGGCGAGGCGCGGCATCCCGAGGTCGCCGGCATAAACGGCTGCGCGGATTATAAGGCGGCGGTCGTTAGCGGATACGCCGAAATAGACGCGATTATCCGTCAAAAAAGCGCGCAAGAAAAATCGCCCGGAATTTGCGTGGTTTTTCAAACGACATACGACAGAGAAAAATATTCGGAAATTGTAAAAAAAACACAAAAAGAAACCCTAAAAACAGTTGAAATTTTTGATACAATCTGTTATACTACTATAAAGAGACAAAACGAGGCAAAAAAAATAGCCCGCGTTTGCGACGCGGCGATAGTCGTCGGAGACCCGCAAAGCTCAAACACACGCAAGCTTTACGACCTGACCCTAAGATATTGCCCGAAAGTCTATTTTATCACAGACTTATCCGATCTGCAAAAGGTCGATAGTAAAAATATAAAAAAACTTGGAATAGTAACAGGCGCATCAGCTTCCGACGAGCTGATTATGGAGGTAGTTTTTACAATGAGTAAAGCTCAACAAAGCGGCGAATTAGAAGCAGCAACCGCCGCGGCGGAAGTAACCGCGGAGTCCGCGGTTTCAAACAATCAAAGCACGGAGACAAAACCCGAAAAAGCGGCGGCAAAAGCCGAAAAGACCGAGCAGTCGGTCAACGAGGCCGAGAAGGCCGCGGCGGAAGCCCTAAAAAAAGCGGCGGCTATCGAAAAGAAAGCGGCGTTAGCCCAAAAGAAAGCCGAGGAAGCCAAAAGAAAGCTTGAGGAGGCCGAAAAAATCGCGGCCGAGGCCGACAAAAGGGCCGCCGAAGCCGAGAGAAAGGCCGCCGAGGCCGAAAAGCGCATAGACACCGAGGAAATCAAGGTCATGCTCGCCGAAAAGAAAGCCGCGGCAAAGGCCGCCGAGGCCGAAAAGCGCGTAGACGCCGAGGAGGTCAAGGCCTCTCCGACGCCGTCCGAAAAGCCGCAGGCGGCGGAGACCGCGACGGCCGAGGCCGCTTTGGCAAAGCTCGCCGAGCCCGTCGCAGAAAAGAAAGCCGTTCCCGTCAAAAGGGCGGTCAAGCCGGCTGAACCCGAGGAAAAAATGACGATGGAGGACGTTATGTCGTCCAAAGACAGCATGTTTACCTATAGAAGCGGCAAAAAGGTCGCGGCTATAGTTTTGAACGCCAACGAAAACGGCGTCAACGTCAGAATCGGGGGCAAAAAGGACGGGTTTATCGACAAGAGCGAAATGAATATCGACGGAAGCTATGACCCGTCGCTATATAAGGTCAACGACATTATCGACGCGGTCATCATCGAAAACCCTACAAAGGGCGCGTCTTATATAAACCTTTCAAAAAAGCAAATAGACCAAATCAAAGAAAACGACAAGCTCGGCGAGGAGGCCTTAAAGGGCGGCGAATTTGAGCTTGTCTGCGACAAGGTCGTCAAGGGCGGAATAACGGGAAAATACGGTTCTTATACGGTTTTTGTTCCCGCCTCGCAAATCAGAATCGGTTTTGTCAAAAATCTCGAGGACTATCTCGGCAAAAAGCTCCGCCTGACGGTTTTGCCGCCTAAGGAAAAGGAGCTTGCGGAAGCCGCGCCTACCGAGACCGCAGACGGACAAGAGGTTGTTGCGGCAACCGTCGCCGAGGCTTCGGCAAGGCCGTCAAGGTCGGGCAGATTTATCGTCGCCTCGCAGAGAGTCATTCTCGAGAGAGAAAGAAAGGCAAAGGAAGACGAATTTTGGTCGCGTATGATTGTCGGCGACGTAGTGTCGGGCAAGGTCAAGAGGTTTGTGACGTTCGGCGCGTTTGTCGGAGTCGGCGGCTTTGACTGTCTTGTGCATATATCCGACATATCGTGGAACCGCATAAACGACCCTTCGACGGTTTTGGAGATCAACGGAGTCTATGATTTTGTCGTCTTAAAGGTCGACAGAGAAAGCCAAAAGGTTTCGCTCGGCTACAAGCAACTTCAAAGAAAGCCTTACGAGCTTGCCTACGAGAGATTTCCCGTCGGCTCGGTCGTCACGGGAGTCGTCGAGAGAATCAAGGATTTCGGCGCGTTTATATCGCTTGACGACGGAGTCGACGGGCTTGTTCACGTCTCGCAGATTTCGCACGACTGGATAAAAAACGCCAACGAGGTTTTGAAAGTCGGCGATACCGTCACGGCAAAGGTCATAAGCTTTGAGGACAACAAAATAACGCTCAGCATCAAAGAATTACTCGAAAAGCCCGAGATTACCGAGGAGAGCTACGACGACGGAGAGTACACCTCCGAATCGCGTGAAAATAAATTCAAAAAGAGAGAGGGCAAACGCGAAAAGAGCGCGGGCGCGATGCCGTCGGCCTCCGCCGCCCGCGACCGCTCCGACGGCGGCGCGGCAGGACGGCCAAAAAAACCGGGACGTCCTAGAACCGACGACGCCTTTGAGCAAAAGGAATGGGTTTCGTCGTCGGCTACGACCTCGCTCGGCGACCTGTTTAAGGGTCTGAAGCTCGAGGACGCGCAAGAGGAAACTCAAGCGGAAACTCAAGCGGAAACTCAAGAGGAATAAAAAAATATTTTATTTAATATCAAAACAATAACGGGGAAGGCTTTTTTGAGAAAAGAGGCTTTCCCCGTTTTTTTGCGATTATATATAAAAAAGTCGGCGACAAAAGCGGCGCCAAATTTGCGTTATCAAAAAATATTGAGAAATAAAACGCTTAACGGCGATATCTCTTTGCCTTTTTGCGCCGGTTTATGATATAATATAAAAAAGACACGCGATCGGGGCGGTAAACGCGCGGCGCGGTTTTAAAAAAAGCATAAAAGGCGCAAAAGGCGGAAATTCAATTTATGTGCCGCCAAAAAAATCATAAAATGCGCAAAAAAAGGCGGAGATTTTAAATTATGGGCATAACCTACGAAAAATCGGGCGTGGACATAAACGCGGCGGACGAGACGAAAAAAAAGATGGCGGGCTATATCGACGGCAAAAACGGCAGGGTTTTAAACAAGACGGGGGCTTTCGCGTCGGTATACGATATTAAGTTTCCCGAAATAAAAAACCCGGTGCTCGTCTTAAAGACGGAAGAGCCCGGCTCAAAACAAAAGCTTGCCGCGGAATACGACAAAATCGAAAACGTCTGCTATGATATGATAAACCATCTGACAAACGACATTCTCGTCATGGGCGCGACGCCGCTGACGGTTCAGGACGCGATTATCTGCGGCAAAATGCAGCCCGATATCGTCGAGAGAATAGTCAAGACTATAGCCCGCGCCTGTCTCGAAAACGGAAGCGTTCTGACGGGCGGCGAAACGTCGGAACAGCCCAACGTCGTTGAAAAGGGAACGTATATTTTGACGTCGAGCATAGTCGGAATAGCCGAAAGAGACGGGCTTATCGACGGAGTGGCGATTGTTGAGGGCGATACGGTTTTGGCAATCGCCTCAAACGGAATTCACACCAACGGATATTCGTTTTTGAGATTGCTGATGAAAGAAAAGCCCGAGGTCATAAACGCCGACATTTGCGGAGAAAAATTTATCGATGTTATTTTGAAGCCGCACAGGTCTTATTATAACGAGCTTATAGGTCTGTTTAAAAACGCCGATTTGCACGGCATGGCGCACATAACAGGCGGGGGAATCAAGGGCAATCTCAACAGAATTTTGCCTTGCAACCTGAGCGCGGTCATTGACCTCTCAAAAATAAGGCTTTTGCCGATTTTTAAATTTATCAAAGCCGTCACCGATACCGACGACTATGAGCTTCTCAAAACCTTTAATATGGGCGTCGGCATGACGATAGTTGTCCGCGCGGGGTCGGAGGACTTCTTTATTGACCATATGGCAAAATACGGCGCGGATTGCTATCCTATAGGCAAAATAACCGAGGGAAACAAAACGGTGATATTTGAGGGCGGCCTGCCGTCAAATTAGGGCTTTGTCTTAAAGCGCGGTATGCGATAGCTCCGTCAAAAAGCTATCGGCTTCTATCAATCCGTCTCCGAGCCGCGCGTATTGCGCGGTTTTTGTTGCGGCCTTGACTCTTACGCCGAGGGTTTTTTCTATTTCGGCGGCGAGCGCGTCGGGTCTTATGCCGTTAGAGTCAAGACGCGCCCTTGCGCCGCCTTGCTCCGCCGTCAGACCGTATATAAACGGTCTGACGTCTTTTTCCTTGCCGGCGCGGTTGACAAAGGGAATGCTTTCGCGCGACAAAAAGCCGTCGAGCAGGTCTTGACCGACGGGCGCGTCCGTCGAGAACATATAGTCGGCGGCAAAAAGCTTGCCGGCGAGGTTGGGGTTTTTTGGAGTAAAAAAGATTTTTACGGGCGGCAGACCGGGCGGACACGCCTTTTTGTAGCGTTCAAAAAATTCCTCCGCCGTCTCCTCCGTTTCGACGGAAAAATATTCGGCGAGGCTTGCGGCAAACAGCGGCAACGGCGGCGAAAGATATAGCCTCGGGTGCGGATTGAAGCCGTCGGAATAGGCGACGTCGAGTCCGGCTCGGCGTATGGCTCTGATTATGCCGCGAAGCGTGTCGATATGAGAGATATATATCGCGGAACCCGTCTTTTGATATTTTATAGTCAGCATTACTCTTTGATTTCCTTTAGAAAAGCGGTTTTTCTTTTTGTGAGGGTTTTTATATGGCGTACATTTCGGGTTTGCGCCGCATATAGCCGGCGACGTATTTGAAACCGAGTTGCTTCAGCATACCCGTGACAAGCCCGTATTTTTCCGCGACGCGCTCCGCCTGATGCGCGTCGGACGAAAAGGTGACAAGCTCGCCTCCCAGCTCGCGGTAGCGTTTGACGAGGTCTGCCCCCGGAAAGAAGTCGACGGGTGCGAACTTGACGTGCGAGTTGACCTCCATGCACTTGCCCTTTTGGATAATTTTTTTGAATATCGCGTCAAACAGCCCGTCGTAATCGGCGTAAACAAACGGAAAGGGAGCCTTTCGCGCTATATATCCTATGTGTCCTATTATGTCAAAGGGATAATCCGCGTCGAGGCTTTCGGATAACGCCTCGATATAGGGCAAAAATATTTGGTCTTTGGTCTTGCCCTCATAGTAGACGGGGTCGTATATATCCTCGTTTTTGACGGTATGCACCGAATTGATGATGACGTCGTAGTCATATTGACAAAGCTCTTTTTTTGAAATCGGCAGAGAGTCCGCCGAATATCCGCACTCTATGCCGAACGCCAGCTTGATTTTGCCGGCGTACCGCTCCTTTGCCGCCCTCATCGCGGCGGCGTAGGCCGGTAGGTCGAGCTGGGCGACCTCCTTGTTGTTTACGCAATAGATAAAATCTCTGTCCATGTGGTCGGTGACGGCGAGATAATCAAGCCCCTTGCCGATTGCCGTGTCTATCAGCGTGTTAAGCGGCATGACCGAATCGGCCGAATGCTCCGAATGAGTGTGCGAGTCTATCATAAAACATGTTCTCCCTATGTTTTTTTATTCTAGGTTATAGTCTTTGTTTTGCGGCTTATCGGCGGGTTTTGCCGATTATATATTGCAATATCATTTCGGCGATATTTACGCCGTGCGTCCGATAAAAGCCCAAAAAGCCGGCGTTGCTGTTGACCTCCAAAAGATACCGCTTTCCGCTTGCGTCGGCGACGATATCCACGCCGCAAAAGTCAAGTCCGAGCGCGACCGCCGCCGTTTCGGCGAGCAGGCTTTCCTCCTCCGTCGGAATATAAGCCATAGGCGTAGAGCCTTGCGCGATATTGGCTCTAAAATCGGAGACGCTCCTCCTTACTACGGCGGAGGCGGTCTTTTTTCCTATTACATATATCCTCAGGTCGCAGGAGACGGTTTTTTTGTCGTCAAAGACGGGCGGCGAGGCCTCGGCGGCGGCGCGCAGGCCGTCCTCAAAAAACCTCATGCTGTTGCTTGTGTCTATAAATTTTTGAAAGAGCAGCGGCGCGCGGTCGTGAGCGATTACAGTATTCAGTAAACTCTCGCGGTCACGCACGATATAAACCTGTTGTCCGAGCGAGCCCTTGCGTTCCTTGACGACGAGAGGAAAGCCGAGGCTTTCGGCGGCTATGTCGGCAAAGCCGAGCGAGGTATATCCTATATTGTCAAAGGTCGCGGGCGCGACGGCGGTTTCGGGCATGTCGGCCTTGCCGCGAAGCTCGACTGCCGTCAGAGCCTTGTCGTCGCAAATTTCGATAGGGCGGGCGGCGTTAAAGACCTTGAAACCCATATCTTGCAGAATTCTGCAAAGAATGACGTCCTTATCCCAAAAAATTATAAAATCGCACGACGACGGGCACAGCGGCAAAGGGTCGTGATATTGTCGCGCGGGCGCGTACATAAATAACGCGCGGGCGAGAGAGTCGTTTTTGACGGCTTTCATAGAAATCCCCGATTTTTTGGCGGCCGCGACAAAGCTTTCGGCGTGAGCCGGCGGCCCGGCCGCGTTCAAAAAGCCGTTATAGACGATAAGAGCGTTTTTCATACCGATATTATATCACATTCGGGCGGCAATGCGCTAACGATTTGACGCAAAAAATAAGCCGGCGGCCGCAGAAATGCTTGAAATAAATTAGACTACAGTATAAAAAAGAGCCAAATAAGTCTCAAAAAGTCCTTAAAAGTCCAAAAAAGCAAAAAAAATTAAAAATTTTTAAAAGAATTTTTCAATTTGCTATTGACTAACGGCCGTTTATGGTGTAAAATGGTTATAGCTAAGATTATCTATATGATAGTCTTGACACAAGGAGGCCTATTATGTCGACCAAGATTGGTATCAAAAAAATATCGATTTTAGTTCTTTGCCTGATGTTCGCCGTTTTACTTGCGGCGTGCGCCAAGGCAAAACCTACCGTGACGGTGACAACCGAAACATGGTCGGGAAATCAAACGCTCGATAAGGTTTTAACAACCATCGGAGGCGTTCAAAGCGGAGGAGCAAAACAGACGACGTTTAGCATAGACAGTCGTTTTGAGGCGTCCGCCGGTATAAACAAATACGCCTTTAAGATTCAGGCGCAGTTTGACGTCGATCCCGACGACAGCGTTAAGGTAGACAATCAGTTATTAGTAGAAATAACCGATTTGACTCCCGATGCGATCTCGGGCACGCCGTCGTTTGAGTTAGTTGCCGGGCTTTACGCTCTCAACGACTCGATTTTTGTGTCGGCGGGTCAATTTAACTTCAACCTAAACAAGATTGACATACTCACCGCCTTAGGAAAGACGGCGAGCGGTTTTTTTGATCTCGACGTAGCCGGAGTTCTCGGCAGTCTCGACATAGGTCTCGACATATCGTCGATTTTGGGCAGTCTGCTGTTCCCGTCGGCGTCGGTCGTCACCAGCTCTCCTGCGAGAGGCCAAAACGGAACGACGCTTGTCACCGTCGAGGCGCAGGTAGACATCGACACGTTGCTGTCGGTGGTCGTCGGCGCATTCGGTCTTGTCAAAGACACGGTTTTGGATGCGACAAAGGATACTAACCCGATCGACCTCAACGTTCTCTTTTTAGAGCTGACCCAAAAGCCGCTTGTCAGCGAAATCGAAAAGGTCAAGGCAATAGACGCTACGGGCGCGCCTTATACATATGAACGCGTAACGACGCTCGGGTACGACTACATAATAGCCGAGCTTATCGGCCTAAAGGTAGAGATAGCCGACGGCGTATACGAAGACAGAGCTCCTTTTGCCGGCTCCTCATTGTCGTTGACCTACATAAACGGCAGCCTTATCGGTGCGGAGCTCAACGGAAAATATGCCAAACAAGGGAGCAACTCGGTCGATTTCAACTTTACTCTTCAGCAAATAAATGTTTCGACGAGAGTTATCAACGTAGAGCTGCCTCCGTTTATTCAAACCTTTGATATCTACTCCTTGAGATTGACGGGCGAGGGTGAGATTCCCGACGTCGGAGAGATAGACATAAGGGTAGACATAAGGCTTGACCCTAAGGTCAAAGAGAGAAACCAAATAGTCATAGACGTCTTCAAAAAAGGCACCGACGAGAGAGTCATCGCCGCCTATTATGACGACGGCTCGATATATCTCGACCTGACCGCGGTTGATATTAGCTATATCCACCTTAACGCCGAAAAATTAGGTATCGGCAAAATAAGAATAGGCGGTCTCGACCTCCAAAAAATAATGAACGACCTCGTAGGCGACTTAGAATACTTTGCCGAGGAAGTCTCCGCGGAATCCGCCAATGCCAGCACCCTGCTCGCGGGCGCGGTCTACGACCTCTCCGGCGCGTCGGCTTATGCCGACTCGGCCGACGGCGAGTTCAAGCTGACGATAGACGTCGATTATCTAATCAACCTCTTTATCAACAGCATAGGCGCTAGCGACGGCAGAATCTATATCGACATTACGTCCGATACGATAATATCCTTGCTTGACAGCCTTGGTCTTACCGAGGTTTTAGACGACGTCGGCGAAGATTTAAAGCCGGTATACGACGAGATTCTTGCTGAATTACCTGAAGACATACAAGGTATTCTCGAAGGAGTCACCGAAAAAGTCGACGAAATGTTAGAGAACTTAGGCGAGACCGTCATAAGCTTCCTCAACGCGGCCGATTTTGACCTCAAGCTGTCCGCGCTCTTCAACGAAAGCAAGGCGCCCGGCGTAGGCATAGAGCTTGGCCTCGGCGGCAATAAGGTCGGTCATATCGATCTCTTTATCAAAAAGATAGGCGACGGAGAGGCGGTCTACGACATGCCCGACGACCTAAAGACGGCCTACAAAAACTTTGACTACAGCACTATATCCTTTAACGGAATAGCTCAACTCGCTAGCTTAGGGGCGGTCAACTACCGTTTGACCATTTCGGGTCTCGACCTGCTGCCCGACACGGGCGCGCTTTCGCTGTCATTGCTTACATACGATCGGTTCGGAGGAGTGCTGTTCGGCGTATACTTCCACGACAATACGTTATACGTCGATTTTGGCAACGAAATCAGAGTGTTAGGCTTTAGCCTTGCCGATCTCAACCTCAGCCGCATAAAAATAGACCTTGGCGACGACAATACCGTTCAAGGTCATATCGCCGCGACGTTTGCCGAGGCAATAGACGACACGGGCAGCGGAACCGGCGGCGAAACCGCCGCGGAAAGCGGATTGACGCTCGCCGAAATCCTCGAGCTTCTCGACATAGTCGCCTTTGACAAAGAGACGGGCAGATCCAGCGTAGCTTTGAGCAACGACTCCTTTGTCGAGTTGCTGTCAGAGCTTATCGGCGCGGAGCTTATAGGCTATATCAAAGACTTCCTGCCTCCTGTCAGCGTTGGTGCTTACGCCGACATTTATGACCTCCTGTTTAGCGTTGAATTCAACTACTTTGAGGAGTCGATAGGCATAGTCGCCGACTTGACGTCTCTCTATTTCGGAACCGACGCGGCCAAAAACATAACGACCGCCGTCAAGGTTCCCGACGACGAAAAGTCCACCTATATTGACGTAAACGATTTATTATCCGTCATCACCGTTTCGGGCGACGCCGACCTGTTCGGAAAGAACCTGTCCGACCCTAACCTGAGATACGAATTGACGCTTATAAACCCTCTCGACCTTGGCAGCTTAGAGTTCTCCTTAGAGGTCATGACCGCGTCAAGCCCGCTCTTTGCGGTCTACTACGACGCTGCGGCAACAATGCTGTATGTCGACCTCGGTCTGACCAACATATTCGGCTTTGACCTTCTCAGCATGAATATCAGCAAAATCGCCATACCTTTTGACCTTGCCGATTTGCTCGGAGTCAAAACGGCGGGCGGTACTCAGCAGTCTTACACGGTCGGAGCTTTGGCGACCGCCGACGACTCGGGCGTACAATTTGGCTTAGCCGACATATTCGCGCTTATAAACGGCGAATATAAAGACGGCGTAATCACCATAAACTCAAACTATCAAAACATTGTCGCGCTTATCGGCGACGCCGTCGGCGACGAGGTTATGAAATATCTGGAGGACATTCTGCCTCCGATAACCTTTGGCGCGTTGTTTAACGCAAACAGCGGCGAGCTGGGCTTGTCCTTTGGGATAGCTCTCGAAACCCTCGGTTTCAACATCAAGTCCGTGGCGCTCGGCGAGGGAACCCTCAAAAGAGCCGTCGCGGCTCAATACTCCGAGCTGTCGATCGACGGCCTCCTCGAAAACATAGTTGTTTCGGGAGCCGGCGAGCTTCCGGGCTTAGGCGACATGACTTATACCCTGACAATCACGGGAATAACCGCGCTTGAGACCTTTAGAGTGTCCTTCGAGACGGTAGACGCCTACGGTCAAAAAGACTTCAGCTTCTATTACGTAGGCGCGGACGAGACGGCATACGTCGACTTCGGCAGTCTCAAGGTGTTTGCCTTAGACTTCGAGGCTTTCAACATCAGACAGCTAAAGCTCACCAACATCAAGCTCGACTTGAGCCAAGTCTTTGCGGGCGTCACGACAAAAGATGAAAGCATGGCGGTTTCGGCCGACGATCCGGCGGCCGACCTTCTCGACAAGCTTATCGGCAGCATAGTCGGTGGCTACGACGATGCAACGGGCAAGATAACCGTAGAAATCCTCAAAGAGAGCGTCGCCGAAGTAATTCTCGGCCTCTTAACCGAGGAAATCTACGACAAAATCGGCGCGCTTATTCCGGGTATCGGCGCGACCTTCGGCTGGGCGACAGACGCCGGCGAGGTCAATATCGGTCTTGCGGCATATAACGCTAACGGCGACAAGATTACGGGTCTCGAAATCGGAGTAGACGCTTTCTTCTTCGGCGTCAGCGACACAAAGGGTGAGGCGGCTTTCCCTAAGGCAAGCGGCTATCTCACCTTAGAGCAAATATTCGGCGACATACAGATAAAGGGCACGGGCACGATTCCGGGCGCGGGCGAGGTTTATATCGACATCAACATGAGAATAGACCTTGAGACGACAAGCGACGCCGAGTTTAGCTTAGTGGCAAAAAATATTATCGGAGAGCAGCTCTTCGGCATATTCAACTTCGGCAGCGAGGTATATATCGACCTGACGGGTCTCTACTTCGGCGAAATCAACGCCGACAGACTCTTCGGAAGCAAAATCAAGCTTACCGGCATAAACATAGCCGATATCATCGCCGGCATAGCCGGGCCGTTAGTCGGCTCTCTCGCGGACGTGGGCAGTGAAAATCAGCTTGCAGAGTCGGGCTCCGGCGACGGAGACCTCGGCGCAAGCGCGGACGTGACCTTTGACGACATATTCAACAACCTAAACGCGGTGTTCGGGGCGCTTAGCGGCTCGGTAAACATCACCCCGACAAGCATAACCAACATGCTCGAAATTCTCTTGGGCTACAACCTCGGTTTGCTCGTCGAGCAGCTCGGGCCAAACCTAAAGGTCGGGTTTAACTTTATGGATATCCTCGGCGTAGGCTTTGATATCGGTCTCAACTACACCGACGCGAGCGGAACGGCGACGGTCAATCCGTTTATCGGTTTCAAACTGACCGGCATAACCTTTGGCTATTCCGAGCGTTACTTTGACAAGATAACCTCCGACGAGGCTTATACAAACCTCGCCGATCTCGTCGACAACGCGACGATTCACGGCGCGGTCGAGGCGGAGATAGCCGTCGAGCTTTTGGGCGACTCCGAGAGTCAAGACGGGCTCAACAACTTTATCAACGCATTACTCGGCGCGATAACCGTCGGCGAGGAGACGACCTACGGCGCGCTCGGCAAGGTCAGCGTCAACTACAACGCCGGCGCAAAGCTTACCTACGCTCTCAAAGCCGATTTGACAATCGACCGCGCGAGCATATACAACACCGACCTGCTCATCGAGCTTTGGGCCAGAACGCGTGACGGTCTCGGCATGCTGACGTCGGAGCGCCTTGTATTCGGCTTTTATGTCGACGACGGAATAGGCTTTATCGACATGTCGGGTCTTGTCGGCGCGTCCGACTACTCCAACGGCAAGGGCTTGAGGCTTGCCATCAACGAAATCAACATTCACAAGCTGCTGTCGTCGCTGCTGCCGACGTCGTCCGATCTCTTCGGCGGCGAGGAGCTGTCAGACGCGGCCGCGGCAAAGATACAAATCAACCTGACCAACGAGCTTCTCGCAAGCCTGCTCGAGATGATGGGCAGAGCGCCCGAGGAGGGCGACGAAAGCATTTTGTCGCTGTCCGACGTCGTCTTTGACCTCGAGGACTTCACCGCAAAGGGCGTCATGACGGCTTTCTCGACGAACGGAAATCCTCAGGTCAGACTGACCTTCAACGCAAACCTCGACCTGACCAAGGACGGAGCGGTAGACTTCGGTGCGTTCGGGGCAAACAAGGGCAAATTTGTCCTCATCAACGCAAAATACGGTCTCGGCGACTTCGCGGGCTTGCTCAGCATCATAGACAACACCCTCCAGAGCACCGACGGCGCCAGCGCGGATATGTTTGTCGGCACCCTGCTCGTTCAAAACCGCGAGTCAATTAAGAACGGCAGACCCGATTCCGTCAACGGAGCCGTGTATTCCGACGGAACAACGCCTGTAGCAGACGGCCAGACAAGCAATATATATATCTACAAGATTCGCTCGGGCAATAACACGTCCTCGTCGGGCGACCCGCTTAGCGACAAATTCAAAAATAACGACGCCACCAACGCGCTCAACGGTCAGCTCGGCATTCTCCTCGACGTGACCTACAACTTTACCGTTAAGGTTCCGGATATTCACTTATATAATTCTGCAACAGGCTTTTCCACCATGGGTCTGGCCGGAGAGCTCGGTTGGGCGTATGCTATGGGCGACATGGATATGGCTTACTTCTTTGCTTTAGGCGAGACGGGGCTTTCGGTCATGGCGAGAATAGGCGGAGATATAAAGGTTAGCGTTTCATTGCAAGGTCTGGCGGCGTCTTTTACCAGCGCGCCGGCTATTGATCCGATTACGCTGTATACGTTTATTCCTCTCGCTACGGTCGACACCATCAACCTCAGAAACATTGTCGGCGGAATAGCCCTCGAGGGCGCGGCGGCGGGCTTGCTCGGCCAGGCCGAGGGCGAGACGGAGGAGACGGAGACAAAAGATCCTTTTGTCACCTCAACCGACATAGTCATCAACGCCTCCGGCTCCGATTTGACGACGATCCTGTCGATAAACCTCAATGCCTTTGCCTTAAAGGCCGGGCTTGAGGGTTTCCAGAACGAATTGCTTGGCGGTTTAGCTCCGGGCACGACCTTTGATGTAGGAAATCCGGTAGGAGACAGATATGTCGCCGATGCGGTGTGGAACGGCGTCAGCGCGATGATTATCGG
>JAISRB010000063.1 GCA_031273825.1 Clostridiales bacterium | reverse complement strand
AACCAAAAAGCGCGGTTTTTGGTTGCCCTAAGTAAAGTTTTTCGCGGCATACATTCGTAAGCCGCGACTTTAGGGGAAACGCGCTCGCGGAGGCGCGCTAAAAGCGCGGTTTTTGGGCTTCGCACTTTCACGCGCTAAGGTCTTAGGCGTAGGCCATGCCGACAAGCTCGGACATGTTGCCAAAAACGTATTCGGCGACCTTGCGGCTCAATTTTTCCACAAGCGAATATTCGGCGGACAATAGTTGCATGACGTTGTCGCTCGAATTTTTTGCGACGATTCCGACTACGCCCACGTCGCCGTAACGCTTACCCGGCTTTCTGACGGCAAAGCCCGCGCCTACGCCGCAACGGCTGACCTTTATCTGTCCTATTTCCCTCTCCGGCCCGAGGCACGCGTCTACGGCGACGACGACGCTGCCGCCGTGAATTTTTTTTATAAAGCCGTCGTATTCGTCTATATTTTCGCCGTTTATGTTTCGTCCGGTAACGCCGTATACGTAGGCTCTCAAATTATACTCCTCGACGAGTATTTTGCCGACGGCGGGTCCCAGCAAATCGCCCGAAACCCTATCGCTGCCTATGCACATAATGACGGGCAATTCTCCGCAGACCGCTCCGCCGCTTTTATCGGCGTTAGATATCGCTTCCATAATCCCTTCTACCTCTCAAAAAAAGTATTCTCAAAAGGTATTGACAAAAACGCCCCGTCTTAACGGCGCGCTATCGGGTCAAAATCAAAAAAAATGTCGAAAATTAAAGAAACTAAGCCTAAGACGGGCGCGTAAAGGGGTGAATTGCGCCTACTTGTCGGCGCAAGAGGGGAAACTCGGCGAGTGTAGCGAATGCGAAACGAGCATGTTTCCCCTACACAGGGCTTGCGCGAATGCGTAAGCCCTATAAAACTAAACCTCGAAGCCCAGCCTTTTTGCCGTTTCTCTATCCTTTTCTATGCTAACGCCTTTTGTCGTCAGCATGTCGCCCGTCGCCGCGGCGTTGGCTCCCGCCTTAAAAAAAGCCTCGCCGAGGTCGTCAAACAAGCCGCGTCCGCCCGCGACTCTGATCGCGGCGTCCGGCAACAAAAATCTATAAAGCGCGACTATTCTGACGGCCGTCTCCTTGTCCGTGACGGGCAGATCTCCGAACGCCGTTCCCGGAATGGGATTGAGTATGTTTATCGGAACGGATTTTATATTTAAGGCTCTAAGCTCAAGAGCCATGTCTATTCTGTCCTCGGCGTTTTCGCCTATTCCGAATATGCCGCCGCTACAGGTTTCGAGTCCGGCTCTCTGCGCGTTTTTTATCGTCTTTATTTTGTCGTCGTAGGTATGCGTCGTGCAAACGTTCGGAAAATATCGGCGCGACGTCTCGAGATTGCAGTGATAACGCTTAACCCCCGCTCCGCGCAGTCTTTTGAGTTGCTCAAAGCTCAGCAAGCCGTGCGACGCGCAGATAAATATACCGCAAGCCGCGCCTATATTCTTGTAGCTTCGGCACACCTCGGCGGTCTCTCTTTGGTTGAGCGTTCTGCCCGCCGTGACTATCGAAAATCTATGCACGCCCCTGTCAAAGTTGTATTTTGCGGCGGCGGCTATCTCGACGCCGTCTAAGAGCGGATAGGTCTCCGCGCCGTTTTTGCAGTCCTTTGACTGCGCGCAAAATTTGCAGTTTTCACTGCATGAGCCGCTCTTGCCGTTGATTATCGAGCACAAATCCATGCTCCTGCCGCACAGCGCGGCTCTGATTTCATTCGCCGCGTCAAAAAAATCGCCCGATTCGGCCTCCGCGTCAAGCCTCAACGCCTCGCTCTTGTCTATCAGGTATCCTCTCAAAACCTTATCCTTTAGTTCTTTGACGACGCTCATATTAAAAATCTCCTCATAAGTTGTATTTTTACGGCTTACGCGCAAAAACGCGCAAGGACGGTTTTTGACCGTCCTCTCATAATTTTTATTAAAAAAACCTTTCGCGGCCTTAACGGCCTTAACAGCCCTTAGACCCTGCTCATATATTCGCCGCCCTCGCGGGTGTCGATTCTGATAACGTCGCCTTGATTGACAAACATAGGAACGTTGATGACAAGACCGGTTTCTAACGTGGCGGGCTTTGTGGCGTTGGACACGGTGTCGCCCTTTGCGCCCGGCTCGCAGGCGGTTATCTCAAGCTCGACAAAATTCGGCGGCTCGACCAAAAAGGCCGCGCCCTTAAAAAATGAAATCGTCGCGTTGGTGTTTTCTTTGATATATAGCAACGCGTTCTCGACCTGCGACTCGTTGAGCGGAACCTGCTCGTAGGTCTCGGGGTCCATAAAATAGCAAAGTCCGCCGTCCGAATAGAGATATTGCATATCCTTTCTCTCGATCAACGCCATTTCAAACTTGTCGGAGGGGTTAAAGGTGCGCTCGACAATGCTCCCGCTTATGACGTTTTTGACCTTTGCTCTGACAAAGGCCGCGCCCTTGCCGGGCTTGACGTGCTGAAAATCGACGACGACCATGACGTTGCCGTCCATCTCAAAGGTAATTCCCTTTCTAAAATCGCTTGCCGTTAAAAATCCCATTGGTTTATCCTCTTTTATTTTTTTATTTTTTATTTGCGTATATTATTTGTCAAAATTTATTTCTCAACCGACGCGAACGGCCTCATGGTAAGACAGCTGCCTTTTCGGAATTTGAAAAGCTCTCAAAGCCGCCCTCGCCGACGACTCCCATGTCCTCTATCCTCACGCCGAAAAGCCCCTCTATATATAGTCCCGGCTCGACGGTGACAACGTCGCCGACGGCCAAAACCGCGTCGCTTTTTTGAGACAGGCTCGGCGGCTCGTGAATTTCCACGCCAACGGAATGCCCTAAGGAATGGCTGAAATATTTTCCGTATCCGGCGGCCTCGATGACGCCGCGCGCCGCTTGGTCGGCTTGCTTTGCGGTCATTCCGGCAACGATTGCCCCTGCCGCCGTCTTTTGAGCCTCGCGTACTACGCCGTAAATTTCGAGATATTTGTCGTTCGGTCTGCCGAATATAAACGAGCGCGTCATGTCGGAGCAATAGCCCGAATATTTAGCCCCCATATCGATTGTGACGGCGTCGCCTATCGCAAGCCTTTTGCCGCCGTAGACGTGGTGCGGCTCGGCGGTGTTCGCGCCGAAGGCGACTATCGGGTCAAAGGATACGTCCTCGGCTCCGCCGCGTCTCATGAGATATATCAGCTCGTCGGCCGTCTCCTTTTCGGATACGCCGGCCTTTATCGTGCAAAGAACCTTTTTATACGCCCCGTCTGCGATTTTAGCGGCGGTCTTTATGCGGAATATTTCGTCGGCGGTC
This sequence comes from Clostridiales bacterium, assembly GCA_031273825.1. Lineage (GTDB taxonomy): Bacteria > Bacillota > Clostridia > Christensenellales > JAISNN01 > JAISNN01. The sequence continues at coordinate 1,098 of JAISRB010000063.1, read as the reverse complement.
TTTTTGCGCCTTAGCGCGTTTATGGCCGCCTCCGCGCCGACAAGAACGCGGTCTAAGGCCTTTACGCGCTCATAGTCCGAATATTTCACAGAGAGATTTTCAAAGCCCAAAAGCTTAACGCCCTTTTCATCTAACAGCCGTTTTATCTCGCCGTAAGGATTTTTTAAGGTGATATCGACTATACGGACGGCCTTGTCTTCTCCGAATTTTTCCGCCGCGGCGCGCGTATACCGCCCGTCCAAAAAAAGCGTCAAAGCCCCCCGCTCTATCAAAGCATAGACGTTATCCGCCCTAAAATCGGAAAAATAAAATCCGTTGACCTCAGATACGACCAAAACCGCGTCAAAAGGATTGTCCGCAAATAAAACGTCGACATTTTTCATTGTGATAGTATATCACATATAAATAAAAAAAGCAATCGTTTAACCGTATGCCCGCCGCATTAAAATACACAAACACCGCGGCTACCGCATTAAAATTTTTTACCGTTTAACGCCGTTATCTAAGTTATAACAACGTCGCGCAATTATCATTTTGGATAATTGCACGACGTCGCCATAAGTCTTGTTTGAAAATCACTCCGAGCTTGGGGCTGATAGGCCTACCTAATATCGCCGCGTTCGCAACAGAGGGAGCGGAAGTATTACTCACCAGAATAGCCGCATTGTACAAGCCGATTATCCGAATCCCAATCATTAGACCAGCCGTTAGGTATACTGCCCGCTCTTACGTATATCGATAATTTACTGCAACCTTTGAACGCATTAAATCCCATGCTCGTCACACTAAGAGGTATTACTATTGATGTTAGGCTATCGCAATATGCGAACGCATATGAGCCTATGCCGGTCACATTATTTGGTAGCCTTATAGATGTCAAACTACTACAGTTATAGAACGCCATGCTACCTATGTTCATCAAGCTATCGGGTAGTTCTATGGAGGTCAAACTATTACAGTTATAGAACGCTCTCTCGCGTATGCTCGACACCTTATAAAAAGGGCATACCCATTATAAATTTGTATTAATAAACCTATAAATTATATTGATTTCTTGTTTAATTTTTCCGTCGGAGCGTTTCGGGTAGCCGATTTCTA
>JAISRB010000003.1 GCA_031273825.1 Clostridiales bacterium | reverse complement strand
AGGTCGGCGGGCGTTATCGAGGCCGTAAGCCCATAGGTCGCCGCTTGCGGCGTTTCGTCCGCGTCAAGCGTATAGTTAGAGTTGACCGTCACGTTGAGGAGTAGCAAGTTACCGGCCGCAACCGTAGCGTTGTTGTATTCATATGTTCCCACGGCGAATACGTTTGCCGCAAGTTCACCATTGACTAACCCCCCGATAGTCAGATAGGTTGTCAAATTAGCCGTCGTTATCTCTAACGTGCCCGGCGCGTTTGTCGTTCCGTCGTATACCTTGCTTATCGACGGCTGTGAACCGTTTATGCTCACCGTCAACAGCTTTGGCGTTATCGTAGCGTCAAAGTCATACGTCAAATCGTCTACCGCATAGTTAGGATCAACCGTTATTATCAGCGTCACCGTTCTTGTTCCTACGTCCTTGTCGTCATACAAACAGCTTGTCACTCCGAATATCGTCGCTATCGTCGCGCCGTTGACAAATTCGCCGGTGTTGATATTCAAATAGTCGGTCAGATTGTCAACGGTTATCGGCCCGGCCGTCGTTCCGTCATATTCCTTGGTTATCGTCGGAGTTTTTGCCGTCACAGTCAACGGCTTTTGCGTTATCGAGGCCGTAAGCTCATAGATCGCCGCTTGCGGCGTTCCGTCCGAATCAAGCGTATAGTTAGAGTTGACCGACACGTTGAGCAAAAGCTTATTGCCCGCCTCAACCGTCGCGTTGTTGTATTCATATGTTCCCACGATGAATATATTGGCTATGCTGTCGCCCGAGCCGAATTCGTCGGTGTCGATATCAAGATAGCTTGCCAAATTAGCCGAATTTATGGTCAACGCGTTCGACCCGGTTGTCGCACTCGTCGTTCCGTCGTATACCTTGCTTATCGACGGCTGCGGATCTTGTATGCCCACAGTCAACGACTTAGGCGTTATCGAGGCCGTAAGCTCATATTGCGTCAATGCTATCGTATAGTTGTCGTTTACCGTCACGTTGAGCAAAAGCCTATTGCCCTCCACAACCGTAGCGTAGTTGTATTCATATGCTCCCACGGCGAATATATTGGCTATGCTGTCGCCCGAGCCGAATTCGTCGTTGTTGATATCGAGATAGCTTGCCAAATTAGCCGAATTTATGGTCAAAACGCTCGGCTTTGCCGTCGTTCCGTCATATACCTTGGTTATCGCCGGCTGTGAAACGTTTATGCTCACATTCAACGTCTTTGGCGTTATCGTGGCCGTAAGCTCATATTGCGTCACGGTTAGCGTATAGTTGCCGTTTACCGTCACGTTAAGCAAAAGCTTAGTTGCTTCCAACACGTCCTTGGAGTTATAGAGATGAGACAACACGGAGAAAACACCCGACACTGCGTCCTGCCCTACAAGCCCGGTGACGTTGAGATAATCGGCGAGATTATCCTTCGTTATGCTCACCGGCGCGCTTGTCGTTCCGTCATATTCCTTGGTTATCGTCGACGGCGGACTCTTTGCGTTTGCCTCCAACGCCTTTGACGTTATGCTCCAACTTCGAGTCGCGGTGTATGTTTCGATCGAATAGTTAGAGAGCAAGCCCGTTTCGTTGGCTCCATCGGTTATGCTTGCTATCCCGGCGGAATAACTCCCGGCATTTGTCCCGCTACAGACTCCCGAATAGTTTATTGTCAAGGTCTGCCCCGCGACAAGCCCCGATTGCGCGTTGCCCGCTATGGCCGTCAACCGCGCCGATACGTCGTAAGAACCGCCCTTATAGACAACGGAAAAGCTGTCGTGCGGCGAGCCGTCGAGCAGCCACTCTAAGGCGAGCGGTCGAGGGGTTATGGTAAGGGTGATGGCTATGTTGTCTAATGCTGAGGCTTTAAAATCGGTATTTGAATCGTTGGTAAACTTGACCGTATATGTTCCGACGTTTGTCAACACCGTTCCCGTCGACGATTGTCCGTTGATTGTCATCAAATGATTGACCATATACCACGCCAAAAAGTCGGCGTTCGGGTGATAAGGGTCTGCCGAGGCGCTACAATTCAAAGCATTTCTTATAAGGCTCAAAAAATCCGCGCCGTCAACGGCTAAATTTGTGCCGTAAACGGTCGATTTTGCTTCGTTTATGGTTTTCACGGTGTACTCGCCGGAGTTTCCATTTGACAATTCGAGTGCATCGACCTTTAAACTGACTTTTATAGTCGTAGGCTTGTAATTATATTCCAAGCCGACACCGTTATTGTTAGCATACCATGGAGTAGCGAGCAAGGTATACTCGCCGCTGTCGGCCGTTGCCTTGTGAAACCTATAGGTTTGACCGCCGAATTGCCATACAATCCAATTTTCCGGTTTCTGTGAAATCGCTTCGTCCCAATTAAAAAGACAAGAAACTGTCGCGGACGATGCCGCCGCAGGATAGCTGCCGGTTCCATACCATTGACTCGTCGTCTCTATATTACCGTTCTCATCATAGCCATACATACTATATGTATTAAGTAGCTGCAAAACGGCTCCAAAATCGGGGTTTATACGCCTAGGCGCAACCTCCGCCTGCTCTATTTCAAACGCTTGCTCTATTGTCCCGGACAATTCACCGACGGCGTTATAGATGTTGGCCGTCAAGGTGTATGTTCCCGCCGCGGTCGGTTTGCTTGACGAGCTATAAGTCTTTCCATTTTTCATCGTTCCCGAATATATTTTCTCGTTTATCGAGATCATATTAGAACTCCATGTATTGCCATAGCTACCGTCGCCGTTGACCGTCAACGGCAAGACCTCCGGCCCCTGAGCCGTGCCGTTGTATGGATAGGTCAGCGTACTCTGCCCCGCCCATATTTGCGCTTGCCCCCCATAGCCGCTTGACTCTCGGTCGGTCGGAAAGATTCGCGCATAGCCAAAAATCGCATTTATATTAGACTCGTTTGCCGCGGCCACGGAGACCCCGCTTGCCTTTGTCCTAAGATAAGCGCTATTATATTGAGGAACCCACCATACAAAAAAGAAAACATTCTTGCCCGTCCAAGTGGCAGTCGAGCCGAGCGGAGCATATTGCTCGGCGGTCAAATTCGTTTGCGCCGGAATGCTCGCCGTTGTAACCGAAATAGTTCCTCTCGTTGCCGGTCTGTTACCGCCGTCAATAGATCCGAGTTCATCTATCGCCGCGAAATTTATCGCCGGGGTTTTGTAGGTGAAGGAAACGGTAGTGTTGTAAATTGTTACGCCGCAAGCCGACCCACTACTCTTCCATGACCATTGATGAAACCTAATCTCTATTCTTTGATTATGAATATCGCTCCCAGATATTGTCTTACTTCCCGACAGCTCCTCATGATATCCTGTATTAATTTTGTTGGAGAGACCCGGCCATACTGTTTCGTTAATCGAGATGCCATATTGATTATTATTATAGCTGTCACCATTTGCCCAAAGGTGATAATTAAAAGAAATTTGAACGGAATCTACACCTCCGTTTATTACGGCATTCAACATATCGCCCGAAAAATCAATTATAAAAAGAGTATAGAGTTCAGCCGTTCCGTTCGCGCTAATCTCTCCAAAATTCATCTCCCTCGACTGCACGCTACTATTTACAATAGTGCCTATCGTCATTGGATTATATTTTTCAGCACCTTTAGCAGTAAGCCCTTGATCGTGGTTTGTATCTGTTCGCTCCGCCGCACTCTCCAAATCAACGTCCTCATCACCTCCGATTTCCACGGCCGACGAGGAGCCGGAATCAAAAAGGTCTTGCTCCGCAAGAGGAGTCGAACCGCCGCCGGCTATCGCGCCGCCCACCAAAACCGACAACGCGACAAGGCTCATCGCAAAGCTAAGTATTACCGCCGTAGCGACGCTCTTGAGCCGCGCGGCCGAGTCTCTTCTCTCTCTTTGTTTTTTATTACCCCTCATAAAGCATATATCCCCCTTATCCGTACCGCTAAAACCGGCCGTTTTTTTTGGCTTTTTTGTTTGCCTCAACGGGCATAGCCAAAAAGCTACACCCTTGTCGCATTTAATTTTACTACAAGTTTGCCCGTTTGTCAATAGCTTAGCAAAAAAAACTTCGGCTTTCCGTTTTTTAGTCGTTTCTTTTGATTGCGACGACTTTTTTGACGTCTTCCTTTTCTTTAGATATAGCTCTGCCCTTGTGCGTGCGGTTTTCTATTTTGATATCCTCGGTATTGAGCGTTTCCATACCTCCGTTTTCGCGGATTACGGCAAGGTTATAAGCCTCCTTGACGTATGACGCAAAGACTATCTCAGAGCCGTTTTGCGCTCCGAATTCGGTAATTTTTACGCCCTTTCTATAGCGGCTCATCGGCTCTATATCGGCCGCCAAAACGCGCTTTGCAAAGCCCTTATCGGTAATCGTAACGATTTCGCCGCTGTCGTCTACCTGCGTCATCAAGACTATCTTGTCCTTTTCGCCGAGGACTATGCCCTTGACGCCGCTCGAACGCCTGCCCTGCAACGGCACGTCGTCGGTCTTTGCGTTGAGACACATTCCGCAGTCGGTGACAAAAAAGATATTGCTGCCGTCGATTGCGTTTTCACAGCCTATGACTACGTCGTCGTCCTTTAAGACTATTGCCTGATAGGCGGCCTTGCCGACCTCGTACTCCTTCCAGAGCGATTTTTTTATCATGCCCTTTGCCGTAAACTGATAAAGCGCGCCGTCGGGTGTGCCGTTAAAGCCGAATACGCCGACAATTTCTTCGTCGCTTTTGATTCCTTGAAACACCTCCGCGTAAGGCGTTCCCTTGTCCTTTAGCTTGGCGTCCGCCACCGCGTCGAGATTAAACTTAAAGACGTTGCCGAGCGACGAAAACGCGAACAATTCTTTTTTGTTGTCTGTAAAGAGCGAAAAATCGATAAGGTCGCTCTCGGTTATTCCCTGCAAGTCCTTAGCGTACTGCCCGAAGGCCTTCGGACTTACGCACTTTAGGGCGCGGTTTTGCAAAACCAGCCGACCCTCTCGGTAAGCTATTACGTCGTCTACCTTTTCGACGCTTATCTCCTCCGCGGAGCCGACTAATACCGTCAGTCTCGGGCATTTATAGGCGGCCTTTATCGCGCTCAAGCCGTCTCTTATGACCTGCATTTGCAGCTTATGCGATTTTAGAATAGCCGTCAGCTTTTCGATGAGCCGTCTGACCTCCTCAAGCTCGGCGAGCAATTTTTCGATTTCGAGCGCGGTCAGACGCGCAAGGCGCAAATCGAGAATTGCCTGCGCCTGAATGTCGTCGAGCGTAAACCGTTCCTTTAGCCGTTCTCTGGCCTGCGCGGTATTTTTTGACGACTTTATTATTTTGATTACCTCGTCTATATTTTGAACGGCGATGACGAGACCTATCAATATGTGTTCCCGCGCTTTGGCCTGCTTCAAATCAAATTCCGCGCGGCGGCGAACCACCTCGAGCTGATAATCGACATAATATTTGAGCATTGTCATAAGCCCCATTTGCTCGGGCTTGCCGTTTGCTATCGCCACCATATTTATGCCGAAGGTCATCTGCAAATCGGTATGCTTTAGCAAAAGCCTTATCATTTCGTCCGCGTCGGCGTCCTTTTTGATTCTGACGACGGCGCGGATTCCCGTTCTGTCCGATTCGTCGACTATCTCGGTTATGCCGCCGAATATCTCCTTTTTGTCCTCTCTGAGCGCCAATATTTTTTGAAGCAGCGCGGCCTTGTTGACCTGATAAGGCAATTCGGTTATGACTATAGAACGCTTGTCGTTAAGCTCCTCTATGTGAAGCTTGGCTCTGAGCGTCACCTTGCCGCGCCCCGTCTCGTATGCCGTTTTTAGCTCGTCGCCGCATATGAGATAACCGGCGGTCGGAAAATCGGGCCCCTTGATGATTTTCATCATTTCCTTAAGGGTTATTTCGGGCTTGTCAATCATGGCTATAGCCCCGTCGATGACCTCTGTTAGGTTGTGCGTGGGAATATTTGTCGCAAGCCCGACGGCTATGCCCGACGCGCCGTTGACGAGCAGATTAGGATAATGCGCCGGCAGAGTGTCCGGCTCCTTTAGCGTGTCGTCAAAGTTGAGACTCCAATTGACGGTGTCCTTTTCCAAATCGCGCAAAAGCTCCATAGCCAGCGGCGCAAGCCGCGCCTCGGTATAACGCATAGCCGCCGCGCTGTCTCCGTCAATCGAGCCGTAATTTCCGTGTCCGTCGACGAGGGGCATACGCATATTGAAGCTTTGCGCCATTCTGACCATAGCGTCGTATACCGAACGGTCGCCGTGCGGATGATATTTGCCCAGACAGTCGCCGACTATTCTCGCCGACTTTCTGTGCGGCTTATCCGGCTCTACGCCAAGCTCTAACATGGTGTATAATATGCGCCTCTGAACGGGCTTCAAGCCGTCCTCGACTCTCGGCAAGGCCCTGTCTAATATGACGTATTCGGAATAAGGCATCATCGATTCGTGAAGCACGCCCTCTATAGATTTTTCGTATATACTTCCGTTGCTTGTTAGATTTTTATCTTTATCGGCCATAGTTATATTTACTCGCTTGTTTGTTTATTTTTTTAATTTTTATTTGTCCTTATATATCCGTTTTAACGGTTGCCGTTTTTAATTATAATTGCCTAAAACCGCGCTTTACGCCGCCGTTATTTCAGCGTGTCAAAGAGCGTCACCTTGTTAAAGTCGGCGTATTCATAGATATATCTCTTGCGCGGCTCGACCGCGTCGCCCATCAGTACGCTTATTATTTTTTCCGCGTCGGCGGCGTCCTCGATTCCCACCCTTGTCAGCGAGCGGTTTGACGGATTCATCGTCGTCTCCCAAAGCTGTTCGGGGTTCATTTCGCCGAGTCCTTTGTATCTCTGAAGCTGATATGAGGCCTTGCCCGTCTCTTTTATGACGGCTTTTAGCTCCTCGTCGTTATAGGCGTATCTCACGCCGTCTCTTTTTGACACCTTATAGAGCGGCGGCATACCCACATAGACGTGTCCGTCGGTGATGAGTCCCTTCATATACCTAAAAAAGAAGGTCAAAAGAATAGCCCGTATATGCGCTCCGTCCTGATCGGCGTCGGCGAGGATTATTACCTTGTCGTATTTTAGGTCCTTGCTGTCGTAGTCCTCCAAAATGCCCGTTCCGAGCGCGCTTATAATGCTCCTTATCTCGTCGTTCGACAAAATCTGGTCAATCCGTTTTTTTTCGGCGTTGAGCGGCTTGCCTCTGAGAGGCAATATGGCTTGAAAGCCTCTGTCTCTGCCCTGCTTTGCGCTGCCGCCGGCCGAATCTCCCTCGACGATAAACAGCTCGTTTATAGCCGCGTTTCTGCCCGTGCAGGCCGACAGCTTGCCGACGAGATTTGAATTGTTCATGCTGTTTTTTTGTCTGGCGACCTCCTTTGCGAGGCGCGACGCCTCTCTGACCTTTGCCGCCTGAATGGCCTTTTGAATTATTTTGTCGAGAGTCGGGCGGTTCATGTTGTCCGCAAAATACTCCTCGAGCCTCGCGGTCACAAGGCTTTCGACCTGCGACTTGACCTCGACGTTGCCGAGCTTTGTCTTTGTCTGCCCCTCAAACTGCACGTTTTGCATACTGACGGCAAGCACGGCGGTCATTCCCTCGCGAAAATCCTCGCCCTGCAGATTTGAGTCCTTCTCTTTGAGAAAGCCTTTTTTTCTCGCGGAGTCGTTCAAGACCTTTGTTATAGCCGACTTAAAGCCCGTCTCGTGAGTTCCGCCCTCGGTAGTCGGAATGTTGTTGACATAAGAAAATATGCTTTCGGTATACCCGTCGGTGTGCTGAAACGAAAGCGTCATTCTGAATTTGTCGGTTTTGTCCTCGATAAATATCGGCTCGGAATACAGCTTGTCCTTAGAGTCGTTCAAAAACAAAACGAAGTCGCGCAAGCCTCCGGCGTAAAGGTATTCAAAAACCCTGAACTCGTCGTCCGGCTTGACGCGCCTGTCGGTCAAAACGATTTTTATTCCCTTATTCAAAAAGGCTATTTCGCGCAGTCGCTTTGATATGACGTCGATACTAAATTTTTCGTCGAGAAAGACGCGCGGATCGGGCAAAAATTTGACGTAGGTTCCCCTCTTGTCCGTGTCCTTGACGCATCTTATTTCGTTTTTTCTTATTCCGCTTTTGATTTTGCCGTCGATTTCCGGCGAATGAAACTCCTGACGGTAGAGCTTGCCGTCCTTGTGAACCTCGACGAGAAGCCACTCCGACAGCGCGTTTGTCACCGACGCGCCAACGCCGTGCAACCCGCCCGAAAAATTGTAATTGTCATTATTAAATTTCGCGCCTGCGTGCAGCTGCGTAAAGACGACCTCCACGCCGCTGATTTTCATCTTTGGGTGAACGTCGACGGGAATGCCGCGCCCGTTGTCAAAAACCGACGCGCTGTTATCCTCAAAAATCGTCACCTCAACCGTGTCGCCGAAGCCGTTGACCACCTCGTCTACGGCGTTGTCGACAATCTCCCAAAGCAAATGGTGCATACCCTTGCTTCCGGTCGTGCCTATGTACATTCCGGGACGCACCCGCACCGCGTCAAGCCCCTCTAAAACCTCTATGTCGTCGGCCTTATATTCGTTTCCCGCCATATTTTTTCCTCTCTTTGCTTTATCGGGCCGAACGCCGCCGGATATTCCGCGCGCGCCGAACCCTATGATATCGCCTACATTATACTACATTTTCAGAAATAAAAAAAGGCTTTTATACATAAAAATCAAAAATTTTTATCTAAAAGCCTTAAAATGACAGCCTTTTGTATGTTTATGCACGAATTTGTATTATTATGCACACAACAAAAAGGGCGTCTCGGTTTTATTCTTATTGCCGTCGTTTGACATGCTGCACGCTATTCGGGGGCTTACGCGTTTTGAGGCGTTTGCCCCCCTACTTATCAAACTTCAAAATCGAAGTAAAGGCCTCGCTCGGAATCTCTACGTTGCCCATCCGGCGCATTCTCTTTTTGCCTTCCTTTTGCTTTTCCAGCAGTTTTTTCTTTCTCGTGATGTCGCCGCCGTAGCATTTTGCGAGGACGTCCTTTCTCATGGCCTTGACGGTTTCGCGGGCTATGACCTTGCCCGATATCGCCGCCTGAACGGGTATCTCAAACATTTGACGCGGTATCGCGTCCTTTAGCTTTTCGGCTATGCTACGGCCGCGCGCGTATGCCTTGTCCTTGTGGACTATGAGGCTCAAAGCGTCGCAAATCTCGCCGTTGAGCAAAATGTCAAGCTTGACGAGTTGGCTTTCTTTATATCCCAAAAGCTCGTAGTCGAGGCTTGCGTAGCCGCGGCTGCGCGACTTGAGCGCGTCAAAGAAGTCGTATATTATCTCGTTGAGCGGTATCTCATAATGCAGCCTGACGCGGCCCTTGTCGATATATGTCATATCGATATAGTTTCCGCGCTTTTCTCGGCACAAATCCATAATCTGCCCGACGTATTCGGGCGGCGTATAGATATAGGCCTTGACAAAAGGCTCCTCCATATTTGATATCCCCGAGGGATTCGGCATATTTGACGGGTTGTCGACAAAAATTTCGTCGCCGTTTGTCTTGACGATTTTGTATGAAACGCTCGGCGCGGTGGTTATAAGCTCCAAATCAAATTCGCGCTCTAAGCGTTCCTCGATGATTTCCATATGCAATAAGCCCAAAAAACCGCAACGAAACCCGAAGCCCAACGCCTGCGACGACTCCGCGTCAAATTGCAGAGACGCGTCGTTTAATCTCAATTTTTCGAGAGCCTCTCTGAGGTCGTTATATCTGCCGCCGTCCGTCGGATATATGCCGGCAAAAACGACGGGCGTCACCTCTTTATATCCCTTTAACGGCAGCTCCGCGCCGCCGTTCAACAGCGTTATCGTGTCTCCGACCGACGCGTCTCCGACGTTTTTTATACTCGCGGCGACATAGCCGACGTCGCCGGCAAAAAGCCTTTCGACGGGAATGGGCTTAGGCGACAACACGCCGACCTCCGTCACCTCAAATTCCTTGCCGGTATTCATCAGTCTGATTTTTTGACCGGCCGAAATATTTCCGTCCTTGACTCTGACAAAGCATATCGCGCCCTTGAAGTTGTCATAAAACGAGTCGAATATAAGCGCGCGAAGCGGCGCGTCCTCTATTCCGTTAGGCGGCGGAAGGTTTTTTACTATGCTTTCCAAAAGCGCGTCTATGCCCGTGCCGTCCTTTGCCGAAATCAGCGGCGCGTCCGACGCGTCAAGCCCGATTACGTCCTCTATTTCCTTTTTTGTCTTTGGAATATCCGCGCTCTGAAGGTCTATCTTGTTTATTACGGGCAATATTTCAAGGTCGTTGTCAAGGGCGAGATAGGCGTTTGTCAACGTTTGCGCCTCTATGCCCTGCGACGCGTCGACGACAAGCAAGGCCCCCTCGCACGCGGCGAGAGACCTCGACACCTCATAGGTAAAGTCGACGTGGCCGGGGGTGTCGATGAGATTAAAGGTATATTCCTCGCCGCCGTATTTATAAAACATTCTGACGGGCTGAAGCTTGATGGTTATGCCTCTCTCCCTCTCAATGTCCATGCTGTCGAGGAGCTGTTCCTTCATTTCACGCTCCGACACCGTTCCGGTGTTTTCTATAATCCTGTCGGCGAGCGTGCTCTTGCCGTGGTCTATATGGGCGACTATACAAAAGTTTCTTATATATTTTTGTCTATCGGACATTTATTTTTTTCCTTACTATCTTTTATTTTGACGCGGCTTCGGCTTTTTTTATAAGGCTCGCGACGGTTTTGTATATATCGCCGACGGCGACCAATTGCTTGACCGACTTGTCGCGCGACGACAATTCGACGAGTCCTTTTTCAAAGTTTTTCGCGCCGAATACGACTCTAAAAGGAACTCCGAGGAGATCCGCGTCGGCAAACTGCACGCCCGCGCTGACCTTGCGGTCGTCGATTATAACCTCATAGCCGTTTTTTTGCAGGCGGTCATAGAGCTTTAAGGCCGCCTTTCTCATTTCGTCGCCGCCCGACAACAGGTTTATGTGAATGTGCCACGGCGCGATCGCAAACGGCCATATAGGGCCGTAATCGTCGTGCCTGACCTCTATGACCGAGGCCATAGCCCTGCCGACGCCTATTCCGTAACAGCCCATGACGGGGGTTTGCGATTGTCCGTTTTCGTCGAGGTAGGACATTTTCATCGACTGCGAATATTTTGTGCCGAGCTGAAAGATATTGCCCACCTCTATTCCCTTTTTGAGCGAATATTTGCCGCCGCATT
>JAISRB010000085.1 GCA_031273825.1 Clostridiales bacterium | reverse complement strand
GATTTTTGCCTCGACGAAGGGCAGGGTGCGCCCGACGGTCGACACGCGCCGCTCTAAGCTGTCGTCTACGGTCGTTTGAGTACAGCCGGGGGACGATTCGGTCTGTCCGAATACGATGGTAATTTCTTTCATATTCATTTTTTCCACTACGTCGCGCATTGCCTTGACGGGGCAGGGCGAGCCTGCCATAATGCCCGTTCGCAGAGAGGAAAAATCGTATTTGTCAAAGTCGGGGTGTTCGAGCATGGCGATAAACATTGTCGGAACGCCGTTCAGCGCGGTGCATTTTTCTTTTGACACCGCCTCCATGACGCTTATCGGGCGGTAATATTCGATAGGAACCATAGACGAGCCGTGCGTGACGCTTGCAAAGATACTCAATACCAGCCCGAAGCAGTGAAAAAACGGAACGCATATGCAATAGCGGTCTTTTTCGGTGAGCTTCATGCAGTCGCCTATGCTCTTGCCGTTGTTGACGAGATTAAAGTGGCTTAGCATTACGCCCTTAGGAAAGCCCGTCGTTCCCGAGGTATATTGCATGTTGATTATGTCGTCGGGGTCGAGAGAGGCCTTTGCCGCCTCGAGGGCGGAAACGTCCGCGAGGTTTTCCTCTGACAACAGCGCGTCAAATTTTATCATGCCCTTTGGCGTAGAGCCTCCCCCCGCATAAAAAACATGCTTCAAAAACGGAAATTTAGGCGAGTCTATGACGCCGTCCGCGGAGCTTGCGATTTCGGGAATAAGCGAGTTTATTATTGATATATAGTTTGAATCCTTGAAGCCGTCGACGATAACGACGCCCCTCGCGTCGCATTGTCCGAGCTGATATTCAAGCTCAAAAATCTTGTAGTTTGTGTTGACCGTGACGAGTACGACGCCGATTTTTGCCGCGGCAAAAAGCGTAAGCAGCCATTCGGGGGTGTTGGTCGCCCATACGGCTATGTGGTCGCCCTTTTTGTAGCCCAAACGCAAAAAAACGCGCGCAAGCCTGTCGCACTCGGCGTTAAATTGACCGTAGCTGCGCTCGTAGGCTCTGTCGGTATACTTGACGGCGGGGTGATTAGGGAACGCCGCGGCGGTCTCCGCCAATACCCCGCCGAGCGTCTTTCTGATCAAATCCATATGCGCAATATTATAGCAGAAAAAAAATAAAATGTAAATAATATTAACGGGATTTGTCAATTTTAGCCGCGGCAAAAGCATAAAAATGCGTTTTTCCGCTAATCGGGGCGAACGCATTTTCAGGCGTTCGCCCCGATTTTTGGAGGAGGGCGGCGGCCGCGCTTAAGCTATACTCACCGCGCCATATTTGTCGCGACAAAGTAGTTTGCCGAGTAGTAGGACGGGAGGCTTCCGATATCCGACCAATAGCCGTCGGTTTCGCGGGCGTAGAGTCCGTTGCCGACGAGGCGCGGCAGCAGATTTTTTCCGAAGTCGTAATAGCCGTCGGGGATAAGCCTCAGGACGGTCTTGTTTATCATATAAATCCCCGTGTTGACGAGTCCGGCGGCCGTGCCCTCGGGCTTTTCTACAAAGCCGGTTATTTTGCCGCCGCGCTCCTTTTGGAGTACTCCGAAGCCGGAGGTATTCTCGTAATACTTGCAGGCCAGAGTAAAGAGCGCGTTTTTTTTGAAATGAAAGGCTCTCAGCTCGTCGAGGTCTATGTTTGTAAACGAATCGCCGCTCATGACCAAAAAATCCTCGCTCAAAAAATCGGCGGCGTTTTTGACCGAGCCGGCGGTTCCGAGAGGAGACGATTCGATAAAATAGGTTAGGCGGACTCCGAATTGCGACCCGTCTCTAAAATAGCTTATTATCGAATCCGGCTTGTAATTTAGCGTCACGCCGATGTCGGTAAAGCCGTAGGAACGCAGCAGGTCGACGATATAAAGCATTATCGGTTTGTCAATAATAGGTACCATGGGCTTTGGCAGCTCGTTGGTAAGAGGACGCAGACGCGTTCCCAGCCCGCCCGCCATAATAATAGCCTTCATTCGATATCCCCCGTTTTTTGAGATTTTTTTTAGCGTCGGGTTTAGTATATAGAAAGATAAAAAAAATATGCGAAAGTACGGCTAATTTAATTGACAAGCCGGTTTAGTTAGTGATATAATTCCTACTGAAACAGTAGGAATTGAACATAAAACGCGCGGAGAGGGGTGTTTGCGCGCGTAAGCCTTTAAGGAGAATTTATGAAATTGTCGACAAAATCGCATTACGGCTTGAACGCTTGCTATTATCTGGCGGCCGAGTACGGCGGCGTCGGGGCGGGAATACCGCTAAAAAAGCTGTCGGCGGCGTCGGGAATAAGCGAGTCTTATTTGGAGCAGATTATTTCACTGCTAAAAAAAGCCGGAATAGTTTCGGCAAACAGGGGAGCGGCCGGCGGATATTATCTGTCTAGGCGGCCGTCGGAGATAGTCGTGGGAGATATCGTCAGAGCCTTAGAGGACAATCTCGAAATTGTCGGGTGCATAAACAACACCGATTGCGCCGCCGGCGTAAACTGCAAAACCAAGGAGGTTTGGGAGCGGGTCTATACCGCCATAAACTCGACTTTGGATCAAATAAAATTGAGCGATTTGTGATTTTTTGCATAAAAATTTTTGATATAAGGAGCTGCAAATATGAATGTTGCAAAAAGGATATATTTGGACAACGCGGCTACGACGCACTTAGACGCGGACGTGTTTGAGATAATGACGCCGTACTTTATCGAGACGTTCGGCAACGCCAACAGTCAGCATTTTTTTGGACGGCAGGCCGAGACGGCGGTCGTTCAGGCGCGGACTAAGCTTGCCGAAATCATCAACGCCAAGCCCAACGAAATTTATTTTACTTCGGGCGGCACGGAGGCCGACAACTGGGCTGTCAAGGGCGTAGCCTATTCGGCGGGCGGACGGGGCAGGCATATCATAACCTCGGCGGTCGAGCATCACGCCGTCTATGATACGTGCAAGAGCTTAGAAAAGGGCGGGTTTGAGATAACCTATATTCCCGTCGACGACGAGGGAATTATCGACCTTGCCGCGCTTGAAAACGCCGTTCGCGACGACACTATTCTCGTCAGCATAATGTACGCCAACAACGAGATAGGAACTATCATGCCGATAAAACGGGCCGTCGAGACCGTCAAAAAACGCAACCGCAGAACGGTATTTCACACCGACTGCGTGCAGGCGGCGGGCGCGTTGCCTCTTGACGTCGCGGAGTTAGGGGTAGACCTCATGTCGGTTTCTGCGCATAAGTTTTACGGGCCTAAGGGAACGGGCTTTTTGTATATCAAAAACGGAGTAAAAATCGACAGGCTCATGACGGGCGGCAATCAGGAACGCAAAATGAGAGGGGGGACGCTCAATGTTCCTCATATCGTCGGTTGCGCGGCCGCTCTCGAAAAGGCGACGCGCGACCGCGAAAGGAACAACGCGCATATCAAGTCGCTCAGAGATTATTTTATCGACAGAGTGTCGTCGGAGATAGCCGACGTATATCTCAACGGAAGCCGCGAACACCGTCTGCCCGGCAACGCCAACTTTAGCTTTGAGTTTATAGAGGGCGAATCGCTGCTCAT
>JAISRB010000080.1 GCA_031273825.1 Clostridiales bacterium | reverse complement strand
CTGCAAAATGATGTCAAATATATCGGCGTTATATTTTTGAGCGCAGAGGTTTAGCTTGGCGACGACGGCGTCGCCTATTCCGCGCTTGGGAAAGTTGATGATTCTCAGGACGGCCTCGTTGTCCTTTTTGTTGCTTATCATTTTCATATAAGAGACGACGTCCTTGATTTCCTTGCGCTCATAAAAGCGGAAGCCGCCGTAAAGCTTATATTGATAGCCGTGCAAATTGAGCCGCTCCTCAAAAAGACGCGTCAGAGAGTTTTGCCTCAAAAGAATGGCCATGTCGTTTAGCTTATACCCCGCGCCGACGTATTCGTCTATTTTTTTTAGCACATAGTCGGCCTCGTCGCGGTCGCTGAAGTTTTCCTTTATGATTACCTTTTCGCCGCCGTCGGCCTCCGTCCAAAGCGTCTTGTCTATGCGGTCGCGGTTGTTGAGAATGACGGTGTTGGCAGCCGACAAAATGCTTTCGGTGCTGCGGTAATTTCTTTCGAGCTTGTATATTTTGGCTTCCGGGAAATCCTTTTTGAAGTTGAGGATATTGCTTACGTCCGCGCCGCGAAAGCCGTATATGCTCTGGTCGTCGTCGCCCACCGCAAATACGTTCATATGATAGGACGAAAGCATTCTTAGCAGCATATATTGCACCTTGTTGGTGTCCTGAAATTCGTCTATGTGAATGTATCTGAACCGCTTGCCGTATTTGACAAGAACGTCGGGGCAATTCAAAAAAAGCTCGACGGTCTTTAGCAGCAGGTCGTCAAAGTCAAGCGCGTTGCTTGCCCGCAGCTCGTTTTCGTAGGCCTTAAATATGTCTATGACCGCCTCCGCGTCGTCGCCGTTGAGGGCGGCGGTCAGCGCGTATTTTTCGGGGCTGTGGCCGATGTTTTTTGCCGACGAGATGTGATATTTGACCTTGGAGAGAATTTTTGCGCCCTCTTTATCTTCAAAATGCTTGTTGGCTATTATGCGCTTCAGCACCCTCTCCGCGTCTTGGTCGGTATAGATACTGAAGTTTTTGTCATATCCGATTTTGTCTATGTCGGCGCGGAGTATGCGGTTTGCCATAGAGTGAAACGTACTGACCCAAACGGGGCTTTGCCCCGAAAGCATGTCGTTTATGCGCGACTTCATCTCGTTTGCCGCCTTGTTGGTAAAGGTTATGGCGAGGATATTATAGGGGTCTACGCCCTTTTCGATGAGGTGGGCGACGCGGTAGGTCAGCACCCTCGTCTTTCCGCTGCCCGCCCCCGCGACAACCAAAATCTGCCCGTCTGTATCGGTGACGGGCAAGATTTGAGCTTGATTTAGCTTTGATAAATCCAAATTTTTCATTTACACTCTTTATCGATTGCGGCGTATCCCAGCTCGAACGCCGCAAGGTTCATAGGTATCACGTTAGACTTTTTTTTGAAAATCTTTTCGATGGTCGCCCTCACCGATTCCTTAGAAAAAAGCTTAGTAGCGGCTATATACGCGCCGAGAACGACGACGTTTGCCGTCTTTACGCTTCCCGCGGCCGCCGCGACGTCGTTTGCCGGCAGATATATGACCTTTATGTCGTCTCTTTCTATTTTGTCCTTTATAATCGAGCTGTTGACTATGACCGCGCCGCCCGTCTTGACGTTGTCGATAAACTTGTCGAGACTCGGCTTGTTGAGCGCGATCAAAGTGTCGGGAGTCTCTATGACGGGAGACGCTATCGGCTTGTCGGATATGACAAGACTGCAGTTGGCCGTGCCGCCTCTCATCTCCGGCCCGTAAGAGGGCAGCCACGTCGCCTCCTTGTTTTCGTACATCGCGGCGTAGGCCAAAAATTGTCCGAGACTCAAAACGCCCTGGCCGCCGAAGCCCGCTATAATAATATTTTCCGTCATAAAGCCGCCTCCTTATATACGCCTAAGGGAAATACCTTTGTCATTTCTTCCTTTACATAGTCCATAGCGGCGGCAGGCGACATTCCCCAATTTGTCGGGCAGGTCGACAAAACCTCCACCATAGAAAAACCTTTTTTTGCACGCTGATATTCCAAAGCCTTTTTTATGGCTCTTTTGGCGTTGATTGTATTTTTTAAATCGTGAACCGAAACTCTGGCGATATAGGCCGCGCCGTCTAAGGTCGCAAGCATTTCGGAAACCCTTATAGGACTGCCCTGAAGCTCGCGCGTTCTGCCCGACTGGCTCGTCGTCGATTTTTGACCGATAAGCGTCGTCGGCGCCATTTGTCCGCCCGTATGCCGTATATCGCGTTGTTGATAAATATTATGGTGATGTTTTCGCCCCGCGCCGCCGCGTGAACGGTTTCCGCCATGCCTATGCTCGCCAAATCGCCGTCGCCCTGATAGGCAAAGACTATTTTGTCGGGGCATACGCGCTTGATTCCCGTCGCAACCGCGGGCGCTCTGCCGTGGGCGGCCTGCTGTATGTCGCAGTTAAAATAATTGTAAGCAAAAACCGCGCAACCGACCGGCGCGACGCCTATTATACCCCGATCGCCGCCAAGCTCCTCTAAGGCCTCCGCGGTCAATCTGTGCGTTATTCCGTGCGTACAGCCGGGACAATAATGAAACGGCGTTTCCGTAAGCAACGCCGACCTTTTTAACGTAGCCATTTCTCTCTCTCCTTTAAGCGTTTTTTATAAGCCCGAGACAAACTCTTACCATTTCGTCCGGTGAAATTATATTGCCGCCCGACCTACCGTAAAACTCGACGGGTTTTTTGCCGTTGACCGACAGTCTGACGTCCTCGACCATCTGCCCCATATTAAGCTCGAAGGTGACGAATTTTTTTACGCGCTCCTCCGCCGCAAGCGCGGCGTACGCCTCCGAAGGAAACGGATAGAGCGTGACGGGTCTTAGCAGTCCCGCCTTGATTCCGTTTTCGCGGAGGATATCCACCGCGCTTTTGGCTATTCTCGCCGTCGTTCCGAAGGCCGTCAATATCAGCTCCGCGTCGTCGGTCTTGTAGCTTTCGCTCGCCGTCTCGGCTTTCATTCTCTCATATACCGCGGCAAGCTTTTTGTTCATGCCCTCGAGCAGCTCCGACTCGATATAAAGAGAATTTATAACGCGCCTATCCTTTCCCGCCCTTGTGCCGTCGGTCGCCCATTCCTTTTTTGGAAAGGCGGACGTGTCAAGCATTTCGGGCAGGGTCACCGGCTCCATCATCTGCCCCAGCACGCCGTCGCCCAAAATCATGACGGGTATTCTGTATTGCTCCGCCTTGTCAAAGGCCTTATAGACTATATCGACGGCCTCCTGAATGCTCGCCGGCCCGTAGACTAACATTCTGTAGTCTCCGTGTCCTCCCCCCTTGACCGCCTGAAAATAATCTCCCTGCGACGGCAATATGCCGCCGAGTCCGGGGCCGGATCTCACCATGTTGACTATAACGCAAGGAAGCTCCGCGCCGGCTATGTAGGATATTCCCTCCTGCTTTAGGCTTATGCCGGGGCTTGACGAGCTTGTCATAGTCCGTCCGCCCGCGCCCGCCGCGCCGTAAACCATGTTTATCGCGCTTACCTCGCTCTCGGCCTGTATAAACGCGCCGCCTACCTCGGGCAGTCGTCTCGACATATATTCCGGAATTTCGTTTTGCGGCGTAATAGGATAGCCGAAAAAGTATCTGCAACCGCCGCGAATCGCGGCCTCGGCTATCGCCTCGTTGCCTTTCATCAGTGTTCTTTCGCTTGTGCTCATTTTTTTTAACGACTCCTTTCCTCTCTTTTTTTGCGGCTTTGCGCGTCAAACCGCGCCAAAGTCCGCCCGTTTTTTTATCTTTCTATGGTAATGACGACGTCGGGACACATCGAAAAACACGCTCCGCACGCCGTACAAGACGACTTGTCGGTTACCTCGGCTACAAAATAGCCCTTTTCGTTGGAACGGTTAGACATCGACACGATTTTTCTCGGACACACCGTGACGCACAGCCCGCAGCCCTTGCACAAAGCCTCGTCAAATTTTATATTCGCCATATAATTCTCTCCTTTCCTTGTTAAATAAAAAGCTCAAAGCCTCGTCCTCCTGAACGTCGGCGGCAAGCAGCCTTCTGAATTTTTCTATTACCTCTTCGTCGACCTTGTCGGCTCTGACAAAGCTATACGGCCTGCCGTCGGCGGCCGCCTTAGGCTTGAACGCCGCGCAATAGCCGCGCTCTAAGGCCTCCTTGCGGTAATATTCGTCGATTTGCTCCTGCGCCGTCGGCGAAGCTTGCGCAACGGCGGCGGTCGGAACGTCGGCGGCTTGTACGTCGGCGTTGTCGATTTCGGCCACAAGGTTTTCGGCGTATGCTACGGACTCGACCGCGATATCTCCGTCAACCTCCGCGTCGTACAAGCCTAAGCCGGCTTCGGCCTTTTGGCCGGACACAAAGCTATATTCGCCCGCCGCAGACCCGCCGAAGTATCTTTCGGCCAGCATATATACTCTGTCATAGAGCCAAATGGCGGCGTTGTCGGCGCGGCACTTGACGGCGCAGACGCTTACTCCCCTGCCCCTTAGATAGTTGACGAGAATTTCGTCGTCCGGAACGTTGACGAGTACGATTATCGCCGATTTTTGCTTAGCCAAAAATACGCAGTCGATGATGATTCGCGCGTCCGCGCTGTTTGACAGCTCGACGGGCGGCAGGGTTTCAAAGTCGTTTTCCTTGATAAACCCGTCGAGCTTTGAGTCGCCGCCGCAATAATTATAAAAACGGGCGCAATCGATTTCTCCCTCCTTTTGGATTTCCAAAAAGATATTTATAAAGTCGTCGCTCTCGAAGTCGCAGCCCCGCATCTCCGACAGAACCGCAATTTTTTTTAACGCCATACCGCACCTCCGTTTTGATTTGTTGATTTATGTAATTTTTTTTATTTCGACCGTCCGCGCTTAAAGCTCAACGATACGCATGCCGCCGCCCGTATAGGCGTCAAGACAGCGTTTTGCCTCTCGCGTAATAATAGATATACTGCTGAATTATCCCCGAGTCGTCTCCGAATAGAGCGACGAGAGATCGGCTTATCTTTTTTGCGTCGGGGCAATCTATGCCGAAGAATTCCTTGACCGACTTTTTTATCCACGTATCGACGGGAAAAACGTCGCGCTTGCCGTAGGCAAACAAGAGTATGCAGTCGGCGACCTTAGGCCCTACGCCCTTCAGCCCGAGCAGATATTCACGCGCGGACGGCGTATCGAGCCGAAAGGGCTTTGACAAGTCAAACCCGTCGTTTACCGCCCCGATCGTCGAGCGCAGATAAGCGGCTCTGTAGCCTGCTCCGATTTTTTCAAAAAAATCCTCTCCGAGGTCTTTCATGTCGGAGGCGGACGGAAAAGCCTTATAATTTTTGCCGTCTATATCGCGCCCGGCCGCCGAGCAAAGCCTTTCGATAATCATGCGTATGCGCGGAATGTTGTTGTTTGCCGAGATGATAAAGCTTATGAGCGTCTCAAAGGGGTCTTGCCTGAGCATTCTCATGCCCTTAGCGTATGCCGCCGCCGCGGAGATTACGGCGTTATCCGAATACTTACTCTCTATTATATCATAATTTTCCGCTAAATCAAAATAATTTATAAAGTATTCGGAATTATTTGTCGACAATTTGACAAAATCGCCCTTATCCGCGCCGTCGGCGGCCGTGCAAAAACGACAGTCGGCCGCGTATCCCTTTGACAAAAGCGTATAGCCGCCGCCGTCGTTTTTGAAATATCTGAAAACCTGCCCCGACAGAGCCGTCTTTTCAATGTCGAGCTTGTCTTTTTTTATGTATATATCGTTGTTTACCGTCATGTAATCCATAATTTTTTATAATGCGCAATCGGCGGCTTTTATAATATTACGAGAGTAAACGCAATCAAAAATTGCGCGGCGTAATATAGAATATGATTGGGCACGATATAGCCCCGCCCCTTTTTTCCTCCGAAATATTGCATGGACAAGACTACGTCCGACAGCAAAAAGGCTATCGAGCCTACCGTCAAAAGCAGAGCCTCCGTCGAGCTTGACTTTATGAGCGCGGCGGCCGACACGGCGGTAAAGAACATCAGAAGAAACGAGTAGACAGCGGCGGGAACTATAAATTTGCCGTAATTGTATTTCATAAGCTTGACGGTGACGACGACGGTTGCGGCCGCCGCCGCTAAGGCTATAGCCGCCGATATCAAAACCGACGAGGCGTCAAGCGCAAAAAAGTATATGACCGCAGGAATATACAGAATATGCCCTATCGCAAAGACGCTCATTCCCGCAAAGGTATGCGCGTCGGCGTTGACCTTATCGACAAATTTGAAATCCAAAAAAATGTCGCCGAGCAAACCGAACGTCAGCCCTAAAGTTATGAGGATAAAAAACGGAGCGACAGACGCGCCGCCGCTTACCGGCAGGCCGCAGACCGCGACGGCGATAAACAACACGCTTACGGCGGTTTTGAGATAAAGAGCCTTGACGCTCCCGTCGTCGTCTCTAAAATAGAGAAACGCGCCGAGAAGCAGCGCGGCCGCCGCCGCAAAAATAATTGGTAGTGTCATGATTTGAAATACCTCCCCGAAGTTAATTTTTTTTATGTAAACACGCGCCCGACGCGCTTGTTTTCCATGAAAGTCGCGGCTTATGAATGTATGCCGCGATATTTTTATTTAGGGCAACCAAAAACCGCGAGTATAGCCAACGCGTAACCGGGCGCGTTTCCCCTAAAGTAGGGCTTATGCGAATGCGTAAGCCCTAAATTATACGTGAAAACGTTTTTTCATTTCGTGCCTTATGAACTTCCACGAAAAAATTATGTTGCTCATAAAGACGAATATGCAGACGAACAGGCACACATAGGACGGCGTTTTTTCTCCGACTAAATCCTTGCCGAATTCAGCTAAGAGCGTAGGAATTACGCCGAGGAGCAAAACGAAGAATTCATAGAGTATATAGTTGCTGAAGTTGTTTACCCTTATAAAAATCAGGACGCCGTAGGTCAGCGCGCTCGCCGCGTAGATTATCGGCAAAACGTAGTCGATTATCCAGCCGATTTTACTTCTGTCGTCAAAAAAGAACAGAAGCGCGATAAAAAACACAGACAGCGCGACGGTCTGAAAAAACAGCTTTATCGAGGTATCGGAGCTTGACAAAATAGTGTTTTTGACCAGCACGTAGATATAGATAAGCCCGACGGCTACCGGAAAGCTCCAAAACTCCGTCTCAAAAAAGACGTTTATGAGAACGCAGACCGATACGATATTAAAAAACGCGAACCAAAACACGTTGTCAAACGTAATGCGCCTGCGCGTCTGAGCGCGTTTAAAGCGGAGAGGATAAACGTCTATAGCGTCGCCGCCGCCGTCCGCGCCGACCCTTAGCGTATTGTGGCAAAGCGGACAAATATTTAAGCTTCCGCGCGTTTCTATACCGCAATTTTTACAATACATACGCTATACTTCCATCCTTGATTTTTTTAGCCGCTTAGCCCTCTGTCTTTCGGCCTTTTTTTCGTTCCGTTTGCTCAGACCCGCGCTTTTTGCCCCGATAAGGGCGTCGCCGTCGGCGTCGGCATCTTTGCCGCCGTCAAAGGGTTCGCGGCCTCCCGTCCCGGCTTCTTGCGGGCCGACGCGCTCAAAGGGT
>JAISRB010000033.1 GCA_031273825.1 Clostridiales bacterium | reverse complement strand
TGGACGGCGACGTAATCGAGAGCGGAGGGCACAACGCGCTTATGGAGCAAGGCGGGTTTTATTCTGAATTATATCGCAGCCAATTCACACAAGGAGAATAGAATAGGGCGAAGTCATGCGCCGCCCTCTTTAAATATTTTATGACGCTGATTGATACGGTTTCAAAATCGCCAAAGGACACCGCGCTGATAGCGGCGGCTTTCGGCGCGGACTTAAAAAAAGGCGACATAGTTTTGCTCGACGGCCTGCTCGGCGCGGGCAAGACGCATTTTGTAAAGGGCATAGCCGAGGCTCTGCGCATACCGGACATAATCACAAGCCCGACGTTTACCATAATGAACGTCTATTACGGCGGCGCGCTTCCGCTTTTTCACCTCGATATGTATCGCGTCGCCGATGCGGACGAGCTTTTTGAAACCGGCGTTGAGGACTTCATAAACTCGGGAGAGGGAATAACGGCTATCGAATGGAACAAATACGACGGCTTTATAGGCGGCGGCCGCGTCTTTCGCGTCGGCATAGAGAGAATAGACGACGAACGGCGAAAAATAAGTATAAGCATAGATTGAGGCCGAAGCCGGAGAGCTTGACGGCAAAAGGACGAGAGGGGGCTAAGAATGCCGGCGACGGGGTTGAGGTTATGGAAATAAAGAGATTTTTTGTAGAGCCGGAAAAGCTGAACGGCTCCGTAGCCGTCATAGACAACGGTGAATTTTATCACATGACTCGGGTTTTGAGGCTAAAAAAGGGCTACAAAATAATAGTCTGCACGGGCGACGGCAATGACTATTACGGCGAAATAGACGGAGTTTCCGACGGCTGCGCGACGGTAAAAATTGAAAAAAGCCTGCCGAATCAAACGGCGTTACCCTTTGACCTGACCATGCTGCAGGCTATTCCCGCAAGGGATAAGCTGGAAATAATAGTCCAAAAGGCCGTCGAAACGGGCGTAAAACGCTTTATTCCGTTTGTCAGCCGTCACGTCAACGACGGCAGCGTCAATTTGGAACGCCTAAAAAAAATCGCGAGGGAGGCCGCCAAGCAGTGCGGCGCAAACGCCCCCGCGGAGGTTTTGCCGCCCGTGTCCTTTGCCGAAGCCGTGAGGGAGGCCAAGCGGTCGGAGGTCGCTATAGCCGCCTATGAGCGGCACAAGGGCGATACCGTCGCTAACTTGCGCGGACGGTTCAAAAAAGACGGCTTTTCGGTTTCGTTTATGATAGGAGCCGAGGGCGGCTTTGCCGCGGAGGAGGCCGAATACATGCAAAAAAACGGCGTGGAGCTTGTCACCCTCGGCCGTCGGGTTTTGAGGTGCGAGACGGCCGGCGTCGTCGTTTCCGCGCTTATTTCGGCGGTCTACGACCTTCAATGCGGAGAAAATTTTTGATGATTATATCGCTTGTCAATTTGGGCTGTAAGGTCAATCAATACGAGCTGCAATCGATAAAGGCGGCTCTCAAAAAGCGCGGACACGCCGTCATAGACGGCTTAAACGGCCGCGCCGACGTTTATATATTAAATACCTGCGCGGTGACGGGCGAGGCAGAGCGCAAGTCGCGCCAATTTGTCTCAAAAATAAAAGGTCAAAACGCCGACGCAAAAATTATCATAATAGGCTGCGCCGCCGAAAAGGACGGTGAAAGCTTTCAAAAAAAAGGCGTCGATTTTATCATAGGCACGGCGAACAAAAACAAGGCCGCCGACATTGCCGAAAATATCGACAGGCTTGACACAAGCTATATAGAACGGCGCGGTGTAGAGCCGCCGTTTTACGGGCGGCGCGACAGCCTCCCGACGGAGTATGAGAGCGGCGAATTCGCCGACACGGACAGAGCCAGACAGTTTGTCAAAATACAGGACGGGTGCGACAACATGTGCGCCTACTGCATAATACCTTATCTGAGGGGGCGCAGCCGTTCGAGGAGCGTCGCCGACATTATCGGAGAAATAAGGGCGGTAAGGCTGAACGAGGTGGTTTTGATAGGAATCAACCTCGGCGCATTCGGCAAGGACACGGGCGAGTCGCTAAAGGGGCTGATAAGACAAATAAGGCTCGAGAGAGGCGATTTGAGGCTGAGGTTAGGCTCGCTCGAGGCTTCCGTCATAGACGAAGAATTACTGACCGAGCTAAAAGAATTAAAAAATTTTTGTCCGCATTTTCATCTGTCGCTGCAGAGCGGCGACGACGGCGTTTTGAAGGACATGAACAGACGCTACGACACGCGTTTTTTTGCCGAACGCGTAAGCCTTATAAGGCGTTTTTTTGACGGCGCGGCGATAACCGCCGACATTATAGCCGGCTTTCCGACGGAAAGCGCGCAAGCCCACGCAAATACGCTCAAATTTGCCCGTGATATCGGCTTTTCGGATATTCACATATTTCCGTATTCCAAAAGACAGGGCACAAGAGCCGCCGCTCTTGCGGCCGCCGTGCCCGACGGCGAAATCAAAAACCGTGTCGCGGAGCTGACGCGGCTAAAGCTCGATTTGAAAGATAATTATATAAAAGCCCAGATAGGAAAGCGGCTCGACGTGCTTTTTGAGGAGCAAAACGGCGAGGGCTTATATTCCGGCTATTCTCAAAATTATGTGCGGGTCTATACCGGCGATTTAGTAGCGGAAAAAGAAATTTATGCGATGCAAATAACCGGCGTATACCGCGACGGACTAAAAGCCGCAAAAATATAGGGCTTGCGCATAACGCGCAAGCCCTATATTTTTGTGCGGAACAAGCTCCGTCGGTCTTTTATTTTTCTTTGACGACGCGCGCGCGCATCTTAGGCTCGAGAGCAAAGGGCGCGGCCTTTAGCATACGTTTTGCAAAGAAGTATATAAAGGCGTTGTCGATAAAGGCCTCGGCAAGGAGAGCTATGTTGTCGATGATGCTCTTTGCCGTCGGCGTAGAGCCTTGAATGATTTTTACGCGGCCGTCCTTTTTGAATTCAAAGCTAAAGGTTCGCGACGCGATGGCCTCGAGCGGTCTGAAATGAACCGTCAGCTTGTCGGGTCTTTCCCAATAGGCGTAGCCGACGGAGGTAAACTCAAAAGGCGGCAAATTGATTTTGCCGTAGCGGTAGTTGCCGTCAAGCCCTAAGGGGATTTCGTTGTATACGTCCTTTTCGTACCATTTTAAGATAAGCTCGTTTTCTTTAAACTCAAATTTGACGTTGTCGATAGTTCCGTGCTTTGCGATAGACACGTTTGTTATCGTCAGCGGCAAAAAGCTTGTCGGCATACCCATGGCGTTCAAAAACAGTTGCTTTCTAAATTTTAGGCGAGAGGCTTTTAAGGTATCCTCGAGAGGGCTTCTTTTTGCCGCGGGAATGACGCCGTAGTCGAGCTTGTCGGTTTTTGCGCGTAATTCGGCATAGGCGGCCTCGTCAAAGGCTATGCCGTCCTTGAAGCCCTCGGGAAAATGACGAAACAAAATCGTCATAGGCTTTTGCTCGTCCGCGTCGCTTCCCGTATAAAAAAAGCAAGCGTCTTGGTCTCGCATGACCACGCCCTGCTGTCCGAACATTCCGCGTCCGGCAAAGGTGTTCGGCACGGTGCACATCCAAAACTGATAGCCGTAGCCGACCTTTGAGTCGGGCTTGCAGTTTTTGTCGTTGGAGGTCTGCCGCGTCGTCGCCTCTCTTGCCCAAAATTCGGGAATTACCTGCTTGCCTTGATATTTTCCGCCGTCGAGATAGCACTGCATTATTTTTGCGCCGTCGCGGGTTTTGAGATAGAGTCCGAAGCCGCCGGCCGCGACGCCGTTTTGGTCGGTTTCCCATACCGGTCTGTCTATTCCGAGAGGCTCAAAGAGGCGCGGCATGAGATAGTCGACGAGATTTTGACCCGTCAGCTTTTGAATGAGCGCGCTAAGCATATACGCGTTTTCGTTGGTGTAGTGAAAGTGAGTCCCCGGCTTGTAGGTTGACGGGGAATTCAAAAAATCCTCGACCCAGTCAAATCTCGACTTGTCCTTGGCGACGTTTATGGTCTTTCCCGTAGTCATCGTCAAAACGTGGCGAACCGTCAGCTCGCCGCTATATTTGAGCGCGGATTTTTTTGTGATTTTGTATTCGGGAAAAAGCTCGTAGAGCTTGGAGTCAAGCCCGAACAGCCCCTCGTCTATGGCAAAGCCGACTGCGGTAGACGCGACGCTCTTGCTAAAGGAGTTGACGGAGTGAGGAGTCTCCGCGTTATACGGCGCGCGATAATACTCAAATGCCACCTTGCCGTGGCGCATTACCAAAAACGAGTGCATTTCCATGCCGCTTTTTTCGTAGTCGTCGACAAGCTCGACAAGCGCCTTTGAGGATACGCCGACGTCCTCGGGACGCCCGGCTCTAAGTAAATCAAAAGAAGAATCGCTCATTTTGTATTTGCTCCGTATAATAGATTTTGCGGTGAATTAATATCTTACAATTATATCATAAATAATAAAATTAAGCAAGGAAATTAATAGGTCAAATTTCCTTGCCGTTTTTGCGTTTTTTTGATATAATAGATAAAAACAAAGGAGACAAGCACAATGAAAAAAGGTTTCAAAATTGTTGCGGCGGCTGTTATAAGCCTTACGGCGGCGTTTGCTCTCAGCTGGGTTTTGACGCTCGGCGTGCCGGCTAAGGCCAACGGGTACGAACGGCATGTTCTCGGCGCGGAGGACTTTTTGCATACCGAGGGCGTGAATATCGTCAATACAAAGGGCGAGGTTATAGCTCTGCGCGGAACCAACGCCGGAGGGTGGCTCGTATATGAGCGGTGGATGAACCCCTTTGACACGACCGGACAGCAGACAATCAGGAGAATTCTCGCCGAAAGATTCGGCGCGGAGGTTCGCGACGAGCTTATCGCCGTCTATGAGGACGCGTATTGGCAGGAGCAAGACTTTGACAACTGCGCCGAAATGGGAATGAGCCTCATTCGTCTGCCCTTTAATATCTTTAACCTTTGCGGCGACGGCGACGAGCTGCTGCCTAACGCCTTTGACCGCCTTGATTGGTTTGTGGAAAATTGCCGCGTTCGCGGAATATACGTCATGTTAGACCTTCACGGCGCGTTCGGCTCTCAAAACGGCGAGCATCATTCGGGAATAATCAACGACGGACGGCAGTTATATTACAACGAGGAAAACCGCGCAAAAACTACCGCGCTCTGGCAAGAGATTGCAAAACACTACAGGGGAAACCCCGCGGTGGCGGGCTATGACCTTCTCAACGAACCCGACAACGACACCCACAAAACGGGCGAGGTGCAGTGGGATTACTTTGACGAGCTTTATGACGCGGTGAGAGAGGTTGACCCCGACCATATAATAATAATGGAATCGTGCTGGACGACGGCCGACCTGCCGTCTCCTCTGAGGTACGGCTGGAAAAACGTCGTCTATCAATATCACCACTATATCCGCGAAATATTCGACGACGAGACCAAAATGAATTGGGCGACAATGGGAATGACCTACATAACGAGAATCAACGACGCGCTGAGAGGCGTGCCGTCGTTTGTCGGCGAATTCAGCTTTTTTGAGCTAAAAGGCTCGTGGGAAACGGCGTTGAAAACGTGGAACAGAGTCGGCTTCGGCTGGACGACGTGGACGTATAAGGTGACGGGCGAGAGCAGCTCGTGGGGAATCTATAACCACACTCCGGAGACCGTCTATCTGCAAACCGATACCGCCGAGGAAATCCGCGCTAAGTGGAGCAAGGTCGGCTATGAATACGCGCATGAATCGGAATATTACGAAATCATAAAAAGCTTTTTGTGACAAGCCTTTGGCCGTATTTAAGGTAATATAAAATTCCGAACGCCGCGCTTAAAAAACGCGGCGTTCGGCATAAAACCGACATAAAAGGGCATATTTCGGGCATTTTTTACGTTAAAACCGCAAAAAAAAGGTAACCGTTTTGCATTCCGCCGTGTAAATTTATCCAAAACACACAAAATTGAGTTGCTTTTTTTGCTAAAATACTATCAAAATAGCCACGTTTGAATCTTTTGTATCACTTGGCGACAATAAAAGTATAATAAAACAGTTATTAATGTAATAATTCTTGTTTATTTTTGAAAACAATTGACATTTTTGATAAAATCTGATATACTTATGTCAATTCTTGTGACGGCGCGGGGAAGCGTATAATGCGAAACGCCGCGTTTTACGCTATCCCGCGCCTAAAAAGCACAAAAAATACATTCTTAATATTTTACTTGGAGGTAACAAATAATGAGTAACATTGACTCGGTTAAAACCGGAGCCGCGCTTTTGCGCACCTTAAAGGTTTTGACCTATCTCGCGGGCTTTCCGCTGCTTCTTTTCGCCGCCTATCAAAGCGTCGGAAAAATCGGCGGCTACGCGGTTACGGCGGGCGCGGCGGCTACGGGCTTTAAGGTCTTAGCGGCCGGCTTTGCCGCCGTCGCAGCCGTTCAAATTATAGTCGGCCTGACCCTAAAAAAACGCGGCTTTCTGACGCGCGCGTTTATCGTCGCCGTCGCGGCCTTCGGCGCGGTATTCGCTCCGCTTATCTATACCGAAACCGTAGTAAGGGCCGATTTTGACGCGCTTCGGGCGCAATACGCCGAGGAGGGCTACGACTTCGCGCCATACGAAAAGCAGGTCTCCGACTACGCCGAACGCGCGGCCGGCAGAGACGCCGCCTTTAACGGCTTTATGTCGCGCTACAACCTTTCGGGGCTTGACGGCTCGACGCGCGGAGGCAACCTCGACGCAACGCCGACGGTCGCTCCTTCCGACAAAAACGCGCCGTTTTTGAAGGGCTTTGAGGATTTTTCGCACTACATATTCGGCGCGGAGGCAGGAAGCGCGGTCTATAGCATCAACGGACTTTATGCCGACTCTTATGTCTTTGGATATAATCAGGCAAAATACATACTCGAAACCTATTACGCCACACGGGACGCTTACGCCGAAAAAGGGCTTGACGCGGATATAGAGCTGCAAGCCGCGCTCGACGCGCTCGACGCGGACGGCTCGGTGTGGAAGCGTTATCAGCAGACCGTCGAATATCTGCGCGCCTACGGCGACGGCTATGTAGACCCCGACGCGACGGTGACTATAGGCGGCAAGGAATATAATCTAAAAAAGCTCCGCGCCGACAACTACTATCTTACCGTCGACGAGGTTAAGGACATGGTAGACAAGCTGTTTGCCGAGTTAGGACAAAACCGCGCCATGGCCGACCTTGTTGCTCTGATAAACGGCGCGGTCGGCATATTGGGAATAGACCTGCCCGAGGGCGTGACGGACATTTTGAACGACTACAACAACCTCGACTATGACGCGCTCATGTCGGCTATAGCCGGTCTAAACATAGAAATCGGCGGCAAGCCGCTGAACGAGGAGACGCTCTTAGGCTATATTTCTGAATATTCGTTCTATCAATCGCCGTCGTCTTATCCAAAAATGTTCTTTATAGACGACGCCGCGCTTCGCGACTACGCCTACGCCAAATATCTTGCGACAAAACACGGCGCGGTCGTCGGCTCGGTTCTCTTAGGTCAATCAGTCGGCTTGGTTTCTCTCGACAATCTTTCGGGAGCCGCGCCGATGAGCGCGGCGCAGCTTGAGCGGCTGTTCAAAAAAATAGAAATAGAAAACAGCTACATGCCGAAATACTATCCGTGGCTTGCAATCAGAGGCGACGTTTTGAAGCTCGGCGGAATAGTACCCGTCGCTATATTCATAGCCTACGCGCTTGCCTACGCCGAAAACAAAAAGCTTGACAAGCTGATAGCCGGACGCGGCGGCGCAAAAAAATCAATATAAGGAGGCGCATATTTATGAATAATAAAATTGAAAATACAAAATTTATGCTGTTAAAGGCGGTAATTATACTGTGCGGCTTTCCCGCAATCGCGGGCTACGCCGTATATAAAAGCCTGCCGATATTTGAATACAATTATTCCTATTTTCCGTATGTCTTAGCGGGATTGGGAGTTTTGGCCGCGCTCGCCGCGCTCTATTACATAGCCGTAATAATAACCGGCTCTCTGTCAAAGCGGGCTAAGGGCAAAAACACGATAACAGTCTGCACGGTCGCTCTCGTCGCCGTCGGAATGCTGTTGACAACCGGAACATGGTTTGCAATAGACAAATACGTTCCGCCGATTTTGAGCGGAGCGACGCAGTCGACGATAACCTATGAGCAATTAAAGGACGATTATACCGACAAAGCGCGGGTTCACGCCGAGCTTTTGACGGGCTTTATCGAGATGAACATCAAAAACGGAAGGCTGTCGCCCGAAAAGGCCGATATCTACAGAAGAGAGGGCTACGGCAACGACGAGGTGAAAGAGCTTATTTCAAACTCCTACAACAGTATGCAATACGACGGCTATGAAAGCTTCAACGGAATGCTTGTCGACATGGCCAACGGAGGGCGGCTGACTATCCCCGTGCTTTTGCACCTGCTCTTTGACGAGCGGAACGCCCCGTCATATGGCTTTTCGGGCTATGAGGGCGAGGGTAGAGGCGAGGAAAACAAGGACGCGCCTATAAGCTGGTCGGTCTTAGACCTTCAGGGCGGCGTAATGACCTTTTCTCTCGACGCCGGCGGCTTGCTGCCGACCGATTATACGGAGCTTTTGGAATGGCTTATGCCCGCGCTTTTCGGCGAGGGCGGCATGATGGAGGAGCTGCTGACGGCGGTAGAGAGCGCGATAGCAAGCGACGAGCTTGTCGGCGCGCCGATATACGTGTCGATAGATTATGCGGCTAACACCCTGTCGATTTCGATAGAGTCGCCTAATTCGGGCAGAGGCGTATACGACTACATGAGTATGGCGTGGCTTGCCAACAATCAACTGCTTGTGGCGGTGATATCTATATTTCCCGTCAGAAACGCGTGTTTGATGTTGGGCGGTCTGCTTGCCTTGTCGGGAATAGCTCTCGGCATAATCAGGCAAAAAAAGTACGGAGCTAACGTACAAAAAGGAGGAAAATAAGCTTATGAAAGGAAAATTTAAAACAATCGCAATGACCGTCTCGCTTGTGTTTGTCGTCGTTATGGCGGCCGCGGCAGGCGTGTCGGGATATTGGAAGCAACTCGGAAGCAATCAAACGGGCGGAGGCGGCAATACGCCGACCGAAAAAATCGAGGTAATAAAACCGACCGACGCTATAAACGCCATCATGCAAGGCGCGCAAAAAGCCTCGGCGGCAGGCGACGGCTATACCTTTAACATAGACGCGGAGGCGGCGTTTTATGTCTCGGACGGCGAGACCTTAGAGAGCAGGTTTGACTTAAAGGTCAATCTGTCGTTTGACCTCGATCCGAATAAAAACACCGCCGACAACCTCTATATCATAGAGCTGACAAAGGACGAGGGCGGACTCAAAAAGCACGTCGTCGACGTATATTACAAGGATTCGCTTGTCGAAACGCCTTATCTGTATGTCGGCGTCGGCGGAGAAAAGCACGCAATAAAGTTCTTTTCGGTAAAGAAAGCCGTTACGGGTCAAGGCTCGGCGGCAGCCGCGTCGTTGTACTCGGCGGGCGCGCCGGAGGCGGACGGTTGGACTATTCAAGGGCTTTTAGACGCTCTGCCTCTCGGCGAATATTCGGATTTTGTCGGAGCGATAGTCAGAAACTTCATTCTCGACGGGCCGAAGTCGATATTTAAGAACGCCTACGTCTCCGACAAGGACGCCGGCTTTGAAATCGATATGAGCCATTTGAGAGAGCTTATAAGCATAGCCGTCGGCATGGTTTCGCAAATCGACGGCGTTCAAAACACCTTTGACGACCTCATGCAAATAGCCGGCATAAACCTATCGTTCGACGGGCTAAAAAACGCGCTTACCAACCTTCCGGAAATGCAAATAAAGGTTGACTCGGCTTTAGATAACGGCACGTTAAAGAGCCTCTCGGCCTCGGTTACCTTTGTCGGCGGCTTAGATATCGACGTAGACACAAACGAGGGCAAGCCTATAGCCGACATACACCTTCCGGGCGGCAAGACCTACGGCGTAGAGCTTATTAAGCTCGACGTTTATACGGGCGAGCCTTTCGGAGACTTCGGAGAATATATAAACACCGCCGCTTACGTCAGACACAGCCTGATAAATTTTGAAACGGGCGGCGTAGTCAGACTTGAAAACATAGTCGAAATCACTCCCGACGGAAAAAAGCTTTACGGAGTATCGAGCGGCAAGGATTATGCGATAGAAATAAAAGCCGACCTCGACCCGTTCGCGCTCTTGAACGGAATCGGAAAGGAGAGCATTGAGGAAAGCATCAAAAAAATGGGCAGATTTAATTTGTTCATATACAATATCAACAACAGCGGAACGGTGGGAACCTTTATCGAAATAGCCTTTGACCCCGAAAGAAGCGGCGACGATTGCATATACGCGACGTTTTCTCTGCAGGGCAACGCGTCGCTTGCGGGACAGCAAACCCTGAAGTTTGACGTTTCCGACCTGTTGGAGTGGCTCGGCCTCTACGCCGCGGCAAATTCCGCGAATCAGGCTTCGGCCTATTCCGCAAAAACCACCGCGGCCGCCGTCAAGGACGGCGGACAAGACGAAGGACTTAACTTCGGCGCGGCGAACGAGGCCTTTGAAATTATCAAAGACAGCGAATTCGGGCCTTTGGCCTTTGCTATCTATCCTTATAGAATAGACGCGCTTGCCGGCATGGCCGATTATTTGGTCGGCAACGGCGGCGAGAGAATGTTCTTTGCCCTTAACCGCTTTGTCTACGGGAGCGTTCCGGAGGACTTCGACGATTATACAAGACTAAAGAGCAACGGCGTATTTCCGCTGTCGGCGACAATCGCGGGAGTTCCCGAGCAGAATAAGCTGCTGACCGAATACGAATACGGTCAGGCCTTCCAAAACGGCTACGACACCGTCGACATGATAGTCACCTACAACAACAAGCTGCTTGCGCCGCTCGTCGAACAGCACGGTCTGAAAGTCATAAAAAGGCTCGGCTTCGACCCGTTCACCCCCGGCAGACAGCACGTGACGCTGTTTTTGATTACGCCGCCGCACAACGCTATGACGTCTAAGGCCGTCTACGACGCCTTTGCCGACGGCGGACTTCCTTACGGACTGATAAAGTTTGAATACGACATAACCGTTCGCGAGCCTAAGGACGTTTGGGATTACTCCTTTATCGGCGACGATATCGCCGTAGGCGAAAATATCTTTAATAAACAAATAAAAGCCGTGGGAGCAAACGGCGAAATCAAAACGCTTAGCCTTGCGGAGGCCTTTACGCTATACAAATTTGACGCTAACGCCGACGGACAAAAGGGCGCGGTAAGCCGTGGCATAACCGCCGACGGATACGCCGCCGTGCCGGGTAAATATATCATAGAAGCGACGGTAAACGGAGAGACGTTCTCGCAGGTATTATATATCAACGAGTTAATCTTCCCCGACATGTCAAAGGCTCTCGTCGCCGGCAGACCGGTCAGTGATTTAGACGCGACTATTACTTATTATGACGAAACCTTAGGCTGTGTCGTCAAGGAAATCATAAGGGCGGTCAACCCGGGCGCGACCTCAAGCTCTAAGGTCTATCTGGACATATCGGGCGACGTCATAAAGGGCAGCGGAAAACGCTACGGACAGGGGCTTAGCGACCCTACGGAAATCAAATACACCTATTATATCGCGGCGAACGGAGCCAAGACGCAGCGGACGAGAAGCTACGGCTATCCCGTAGTCATTGTCGAGGAGCCGGTTTTGAAGTTTCTTGCCGCCGTCATTACGGGCAGGCAATTTTATGCGGGAAGCAGAATTACGTTTTTTGGCGAGCTTGTCAGATCGGACGGCTTAGGCAACACCTTTGTCGCCAATACGTCAAACGTCGGAACGTCGATAGCGTGGGTCAACGGCAGATATATGATACTCGACAAGGAGGGAAACATAATCGCCGACGAAATCAGGCTGACGATACACAGCGGAACCGCCAAGGGCTCGCCCGACGTGACCGCGGACTATTATGACGCGGCGACGGGGAGACTCAAGTTTCCGGCAAGCAAGCTGCCTACGGGCGGCAATCCGTCATACGGCTCGGCGAGCGTCGCCAACCTCAAGATGGAGTTTAGCGCGTGGTATCGGGGAAAGAAATTTGAGTATCCGTCGGATAAGGTCAACACCTACGGAGACGACGGCTACGCTACGTTTACGCTATGGCAGCAGATAAGAACGGCGGCAAGCACATACGCCATAACCGTCAAGCAAGGACAGCTGTTCCCGACGTCGCTATTCTCGGCGTATTCGACGGATATATCGGGTTCGCCGACAAACTTCCAGACGAGATTTGACTATAAGGCCGGGAGATATTACTTAGCGTCCTTAAACAACATAAAGAAAAGCTATCTGACCTTCAAAATCTACGACGCCGCGACAAAGGCCGAGATAACCGCGCCCGTGTTCGACGCTTACGGCGGCGTGACGCTGCCGACGGGAAAATATGACATGAAGGTCTCGGCTGTCGTCA
This sequence comes from Clostridiales bacterium, assembly GCA_031273825.1. Taxonomy (GTDB): domain Bacteria; phylum Bacillota; class Clostridia; order Christensenellales; family JAISNN01; genus JAISNN01. The sequence continues at coordinate 7,814 of JAISRB010000033.1, read as the reverse complement.
ACGGAGTCGAGGTGGTCTATGACTATACGGGCAAGCTGACGATTGACGCGCCGGTCACATTGACCGCGGTAAAGGGCGACAGAATAAAGGACAGCGGAAGCTACGATATGTATTTCAACGTTCCGTTTACGGGACTCATCGGAAGCGGTAAGTTTACATGGACGGAGGCGAGAGGCTATCATATTACGACGTCCTCTACGGGAGCGACTTATTATGAGGCGACGGATATCCGCGTCTTAGACCAAGACGGAAGCTTAGTAGACAATCCGTTTATCGACGGCTACAAGATAAACCTCGAGGCGGGAACGTATACGCTTTTGATAACGTACTTCAACGGGGAATGCTATGTGACGACGACGGCTACGCTAAAGGTTAGCTAAAAGCCAAAGGGAATAGGTAAGGAGTAAGGAAAGCGTCAAAAAAACCGCCGCGGCATAAAAAGCCGCGGCGGTTTTTGCTATAAACCCTTGACATTTTTTTATCTCATATTGCCGTCACGGGTATAATCAGCGTTTCACGGTCAATCGCGCTCAAGCCGTCGTTGAGGCAGACGACCGCGCCTACGCCTTGATTGAGACCCGATTTGGCTATAAGCTTAAAGGTGTTTGCAATGCGTCTGTCGACGCTTGACGCTTTTTTGATTTCAACCGGGTGCAGGCTTTGTCCCGCGTCGACGAGCAAATCTATCTCTTTCATATCGGAATCGCGGTAATAGTAGATGTAGGGACGCTTGCCGGCGTTAAAGTAGCTTTTTACAATTTCCGAAACGACAAAGGTTTCGAGCAACGCGCCCGAGGCCGCGCCCGTCATCATCGCCTCGACTCCGTTCCACCTCGACAAATAGCAGACGAGACCGGTGTCATAAAAGTACAGCTTAGGTTTTTTTACGACGCGCTTAGAGAGATTGTTTGAATACGGATAAAGATAAAAAATCAAGCCTAAGGTTTCGAGTACGTTAAGCCACTGCTGCGCGGAGGGCAGGGTAATATCCGCATCGCGCGCAAGGTTGGAGACGTTTAAAATTTGTCCCGAGCGAACGGCGCAGGCGGTGATAAACCTATAAAATTTCTGCTCGTTCGCGACGTTCAGGTCTCTCACGTCGCGCTCCAAATACGTCCGCACATAAGAGGAATAATAGGCGGCGACGTCGGCGACGTTGCCGCTTACGACGTCGGGCATAGAGCCGTTAAAAATACGTGTAAATACGTCGCGCGCCGTCACGCCGCGGCTCGGGCGGCGGTCGCGGTAGGCGTTAAGGTCAGGCAAAAACTCGCGGTTAGGCAAGCCGTATTCCTCGCTTTGCGAGATGCCTTGCAGGTCTAAGATAGCGGCGCGGCCGGCGAGAGACTCCGAAACGCCGCGCATAAGCCCGTATATTTGAGAGCCGATGAGAATGTAGTCGCCGGGGCGTTGATTTCTATCGACAATCATTTTGATATAAGGAAAAAGCTCCGGCGCGTATTGAATTTCATCGATACAAACCGGCGGAGTGTGCGTTTCCAAAAACAGCTTAGGGTTTGTTTTTGCATCGAACCGATAATCCATATTATCAAGAGAAATATATTTTCGCGGAACGGCTTCCTTTAGGTTTTTTGCAAGAGTAGACTTGCCGACCTGACGCGGGCCGGATATTAAAACGCACTTAAATTGCGTTAGTAAACGCAAAAGCACAGGCTCGATATGGCGATTTATATACATATTGCCTCCAAAATTTCGGGTGTTTTGATACCGCGGTATAAATATAACAGAAAAAACGCGTTAAGTCAACCAAAATAACGCCCTTTTATTCAAAAAACCTCTCGACCTTTTTTATCCACGCCTCAACCTTTTTTTTGTCGTATTCGGCGGGGATTTTTGCGCCGGCCACCGACGCTCTTATGCTTTTTAGCAGTATGGGCGCGAGCGCGGCGGCTATCATAGGGTTTTTGATTGAGGGAATGATTTTGCCCGTCAAAAATTTCAGACCGGGCTTTATCATTCCTCCCGTCATCATGGTGACGAAGTCCTCCTCGGCTATCATGCCCGAATTGAATACGTCGGCCAAAAGCTTCTCGTCCGCGCTCAAAAGCCAGCGTTTGACGCAGTCGATTGCCATATGCTTCGCGCCGATTTCACGCATAAACCGGACGTGATAACGCCACAAAACCTCTAAGGAGGCCGAGCCGTATTTGTTTACGGTTTCGGCGAGCATTACGCCGGCCTTAGAGGACGACGCGATTCCCGAACCGATTAGGGGAATAGTCATATAAGCCGCGTCGCCTACCGCGGCGTAGCCGTCGGCGACGGGCTTTGTCGCGGGATAGCGCGCGGGAATGACGGTAAAAATACCGCCGAGCGCGATTTTTTCTCCTATTATCGGATTGTCTTTTTTGAGCGCGGCGAGCAATTCGTCAAAATCGTCCTTTTTTAACGCGCCCGTCATGCCGATCAGCACGTTTACCGTGCCTTGCGGGTCTTGAATGCACCATGAAATACCTTGCTTGCCGAGAAGCTTAGGATAACAGCGGTTGGTATGCTCGGGGTCTCTCGCCGCCGATTCGTCGACCTCGTAAAAGGCTCTGTAGCCGAAAAATAATTCGTGCGGCTTGCCCTTGGTTATCCCCGCGGACTCCGACAGGCCGTCTCTGAAGGGCGACGTCGCGCCCGACGAGTCGATTACCAAATCGCAAAAAATTTCTTTTCCTCCGACCGCCGCGCCCAAAACCCTCGGACCGTCGGTTATGAGTCTTTCGACCCTTTGTCCGAATTCGATTTTCGCGCCCGCCCGTTCGGCGCCGTCGGCAAACACCTTTGCCAGCGGCCGTCTAAAAAACGAGTAATCGAGAGTTTCGGGCTTTTGTTTGAGCTTGAGCCACCGATTTGACCCCGGAACGATAATTGACCATTCGCGCTTAGTAAAATATGTGCCGGCGGGAGGGAGCGGCAAGCCTAATTCCTCAAGAAAACGCGGATTAGCGTCGTCGTGCCACTCGTAGCCTGATTCGTCTCTCAAATTTTTTTCGTAAACGGTCACGTCGTGTCCGTTTTTTGCAAGCCCGCGCGCCGCGGTAAGCCCGCCGTGTCCCGCCCCGATAACTAAAACCCTCATATTATTTCTCCGTTTATTTTTTCCTTTTTTTAGTTTGCTTTACGCATCTTATGTGTGTGCTACCGTGTCTGTTTTGAATACAAAAAAGGACGGTTTATCTTGCGTTAAACCGTCCTTATATGGCACCGCCAAGGGGATTCGAACCCCTGATACCTGCGTGAGAGGCAAGCGTCCTGACCATTAGACTATGGCGGCAGGTCTTTAGGCGGCGTAAACGCCGCCTAAATTGACAACGAGAAAGATTATATCAAAAAAACGTTTTTTTTGCAAGCGTTTGAGGCGTCGTTAGGAAATTTTTTTTAACGTTTCAAAACCTTCTTTTGCAAACCGCCGATATTTAAACAACCGGCAGGGTGTCAAAGCCGGCTTGCAGGTCTTGCTCCGACGGGATTTTGTCGGACATAGAGCCGTCGTTATATGAAATATACGCGCTCATGTCAAAGTATCCCGTGCCGGTCAGGCCGAACAAAATGGTTTTTTTCTCACCGGTTTCGCGGCATTTTACCGCTTCGTCAATCGCCGCCTTTATGGCGTGGGACGATTCGGGCGCGGGGAGGATTCCCTCGACCTTTGCAAACATAGACGCCGCCTTGAACACCTCGGTCTGAATTTCAGATCTCGCCTCGATATATCCGTCGGCGTAGAGCTTGGATATTATAGGGCTCATTCCGTGATATCTCAGCCCGCCGGCGTGATTCGGCGACGGAATAAACCCGTTGCCGAGCGTATACATTTTGAGGAGGGGAGTAGTTCTGCCCGTGTCTCCGAAGTCGTAGGCAAACCTTCCGCGCGTCAAGGACGGACACGACGCCGGCTCGACGGCGATAAAGCGCGCGTTTGACCTTCCGTGAATTTTGTCGCCGATAAACGGAGCGATTAGCCCTCCGAGGTTGGAACCGCCGCCCGCGCAGCCGATGATTATGTCGGGCTTGATTTCATATTTGTCAAAGGCCGCCTTGCATTCCTGCCCGATAATAGACTGATGAAGTAATACGTGGTCTAATACGCTGCCTAAGACATAACGGCATTTCGGCGTTTTCATCGAGGTTTCGATGGCCTCGGATATCGCGCAACCGAGCGACCCTCCGGTATTCGGGTCGGATTTTAAAATACTCCTTCCGATTTCGGTAGTGTCGGACGGCGAGGGAATAAGCTTAGCTCCGAAAGTCTCTATGACTGCCTTTCTATAGGGCTTTTGTTGACTGCTGACCTTTACCATATAGACCGTAAGGTCGACGCCAAAAAACGCGCAGGCCATAGCCAGAGCCGTTCCCCATTGACCCGCGCCGGTCTCCGTCGTCAGCGAGGTTAGCCCCTCTTGCTTTGCGTAATAGGCTTGAGCGGCCGCGGAATTTAGCTTATGCGAGCCGGACGTGTTATTTCCCTCGTGCTTATAGTAGATTTCTGCGGGCGTATTCAAAGCCTTTTCTAAAAAACGCGCGCGAATGAGCGGCGACGGACGGGTTGATTTATAAAACGCCGAGAGACCCTCGGGAATTTCTATCAGCCTGTCGGTAAAGTTAAGCTCCTGACTTACAAGCTCCTTGCAAAAAACCGGAGTCAAATCGTTTTCCGTGCACGGCTGTTTTGTGCCGGGGTGGAGAAACGGCGCGTGCTGTTCCTTCATATCGGCGCGCAAATTATACCAATATTTAGGCGTTTCGTCCTCGGTGAGATACAATCTTGTCGGCATGTTTTTTTTGTTCATAAAAATTTCTCCTTACGGTATGAAAAAAAATGAGTTTATATAATTATTATAACCGCATTAACGCCCCTAAGTCAAGCGGAATGCAATTTTTTTTAGAATTTTACTCTCTAAAAATTTTAAAAAATCCTTAAAACAGACTTTACAAGCGCGGCGGCTTGTGATATAATAATAACGTCGAGAGGCAATTTGACTGCGGCAAGCGGTCGTTTGGTCAAATTACCGCAAATAATGCCGGCGGAACTAAAAAGCGGAGATTAGAGGCGTATCATGAACGGCAAGGACGTAGCTAAAATAGAAAAAAAGATACGATATAGCTTTAAGGACAAAGGGCTGCTCGAAACGGCCTTTACCTATTCGTCCTATACGCCTGATTTAAGGTTAAATAACGAAAGGCTTGAGTTTGTAGGCGACAGCATTTTGGGCTTTATCATAACCGATTATCTCATGCGCAATTTTGAACGCGACGACGAGGGCGTTATGACCGACAAGCGAAAAATGCTCGTCAACACAAAAACCCTCGCTAAGGCCGCCGAGGAAAGCGGGCTTGTCGATTATATGATATTGGGAAAGAACGCCGTAGCCTCTCAAAAGATGAAGGCGTCGCTCTTTGAGGCGATAGTCGCCGCGATATATTATGACGGAGGAGAGGAGAGCGCGCGCGGTTTTATATTTGGCTTTTTGGAGAGGTATATAAAAAACGGAGACGAGGATTATAAAACCATTTTGAACGAGAGAGCCTTCGGGGCTTTCGGCGGATATCCCGAATACGACTGCCGCGAGGCCGCGGTAGACGTCGGCGGGCCGCGCGTATTTGAATGCACGGTGACGATAAACGGCGAGCCTAAGGGCCGCGGTCAAGGCTCTTCAAAAAAGGAGGCCGAGCAAACCGCCGCTAAGGCGGTCTGCCAAAAACTATAATTTTTTAGAATTTTTTTATAAACGGTTGACAATAATTTTTTTTTACGCCGTATGCGGCAAAGAGGGCGCGGAATATGGAAAGGTGTATGATATGCAAAACAAATTATGCTAATCTACGGTTTTATGAGGAGGTCAACGGAACGAGCGGCGAGCTTTTTATATGCTCCGAATGCTATAATAAGTTTAAGGAGGGCGGCGCGGATTTTTTTGAATTTGACACGCTCAACGAGGTACTATACCGCCGTAAAAACGAAAATAAGGTTTGCCCGTCGTGCGGCACGTCTCTCGGTGAGTTTTATAAAACCTCGTTTTTGGGCTGTTCCGAATGCTTTGACGTATTCAGAAACCAAATAAAAGATATTTTGAGAGAGATATAAATTTATGGACGCGAATATAAACGACATGATAAAAACCACCGTGGTCAGCGCGCGCGTAAGGCTTGCGAGAAATATCGCCGGCGTGCCCTTTCCCAATAAGCTCTTTGACGCGGGGCTTGCCGCAAAGGTCATAGACGACGCGATAAACAGCATAGGAGAGTTAAACGGCTATCGTTTTTTTAGAACCTCCGAGCTTTCGGAAACTCACAAGCTTTGGCTTGTGGAAAAGGAGCTTATAAGCAAGGAGCTTGCCGTCGCGCCCTTCGGCGCGGCTCTGATAAGCGGCGACGAAAGCGTCTCGGTCATGTTTCACGAGGAGGATCACATAAGAGAGCAGAGCTTTACGCGCGAATTTGCGCTGAAGGACGCTTACGCCGCTCTAAAAAAAATAGACGACGAAATCTGTCTCAAAACGGACGTCGCGCGCGACCGCGATTTTGGCTATCTGACAAGCTGTCCGACAAACCTCGGATTGGGGCTTAGAGCGTCGGTCATGCTCTTTTTGCCGGCTTTGACCGCCGAAAAGAAAATGGAGCGGACGGCGCGTTATCTAAAGGAAAGAGGCATGACCGTCAGAGGCGTTTACGGCGAGGGAAGCGCGTTCGACGGATATATGTATCAGATATCCAATCAATCGTCCTTTAAGCTCGACGCGGAGGAAATCATAGACGCCGTCTCCGCGACCGCAATCGACGTTATAAAAGCCGAAAATCAGCGGCGCGAAACGCTTGCCAAGGAGGGGCTTCACGAGCTGACCGACGGCGCGTACAGAGCCTACGGAATATTGACTAATGCCTTTAAAATCAGCTTTAGAGAGGCCTTAGAGCTTATCAGCAGATTGAAACTCGGTATATCGGTAGGTATAATAGGAGATATAGCGTATTCGGCGGACTTAGACCGCCTGATAACAACGATAAAGCCGGCTAATCTTTCTATGCGCGCCGGCAAGGATTTAACGCCCGGGGAGCGCGACGTTTATAGGGCGGAAATCATAAAAAAAAGCATAGACTTCAAAAAGGAGGGTTGATATTTTATGAAAAAATTTACCTTTAATTATGACCGCGTCATGCATATCGCGGAGGAAAAGGCAAGGACGACAGGCGGTGTAATCGGCACGGAGCATATATTATACGGAATGCTCAAGCTCGACGAAAGCGCGGCCGCCGAGCTGTTAAAAAAGGCCGGAATGACGCTGTCGTTTATCGAGCGGTTTTTTCCGTCGGAGGCCGACGCTCAAAGGACGGCCGGCTTTGTCTATTCGCCGCGCGTAAAGCGGATTATAGACAGGACGGTGACAATGTTCGCCGACTCGGAGGATTTTATCGGCACGGAGCATTTGCTGTTTAATCTCTTGCAGGACGCCGAAAGCGTCGCCTACAGAATAATCAGAAACGCCGGCGTAGACATTGTTCTTTTGGTCTATAGGACCTTTCGCTATCTGCTTGACAATTCCGACATTGAAAATTCGATCGCCAAAAAAAGCAACGACCCCGTCGCGTTCTTTTTTGGCGACGGCGATTTGAGCGGCAAAAACTACGGCGATTCCCAAAAAGACTATTCCAAGGCAAAAAAGAACGAAAAAAACGACGCCGCTTACGCCTCTCTCGGCGTCGATCTGACCGAAAAGGCGCGCGACGGCAGACTCGACCCCGTAATCGGCAGAAACAAGGAAATAGAGCGCGTCATTCAGATATTGTCGCGGCGGACAAAAAACAACCCCGTC
>JAISRB010000065.1 GCA_031273825.1 Clostridiales bacterium | reverse complement strand
CGACCCTAATAAGGGCTTGCGCCAACTTGAGTAAAAATTCCGCGCCGACTTAAGTAAAAATATTGCGCCAACTTAAGTAAAAATATTGCGCCAACTTGAGTAAAAATTTTGCGCCAACTTGAGTAATTGCTTGACAAATACTTTCTTTTTTAGTATAATTATAGCCGTCGGGAGAATTAATATGCAAAGAAAATATTTACCGCGTATTGCGGATAAGACGTTAGGCAAAGCTCTTGCGGTGAGCGGCGCGGTTTTGATAGAAGGCTCAAAATGGTGCGGAAAGACAAGAACGGCCATGCAAAAGGCTAAAAGCGTCTTGTCAATGCAAGACCCCGACGAGTATGAAAGCAATATGAGAATAGCCGAAATTAAGCCCTCGTTGCTTTTGGAGGGCGCCGTTCCCAGATTGCTCGACGAGTGGCAAACCGCGCCGATTCTTTGGGACGCGGTAAGATATACGGTTGATAAACGCGGAAAAAAAGGGCAGTTTATTTTGACCGGTTCGGCGGTTCCCTTAGACAACGCGACCCTTCACACGGGAACCGGCAGAATTTCAAGACTACAAATGAGAACCATGTCGCTGTTTGAATCGCAATACTCCAACGGAAAGGTTTCTCTGCAAGAGTTATTTGACGGATGCGAGAACGTCGAATGCAAATCGGAGCTGTCAGTCGACGACGTAGCCCGCTGCTTAGCGAGCGGCGGCTGGCCCGAGTCCGTAGGCGAAAGCGAGGCGGTTGCTCTCGACAGCGTCGCCTCTTATATCGAAGCCGTCGTCAATTATGACGTGTCAAGAGTCGACGGCGTAGAAAAAAATCCGCGCCGCGTTGTCGCGTTGCTCAAAAGCTACGCGAGAAACATCTCGACTATGGCCGCAAACTCGACAATCATTGCGGATATGTCGGCCGACGACAAAACTATCTCGCCAAAAACGACCGCGTCTTATCTCAACGCATTAGAAAGAATTCACCTAATAGAGGACTTGCCGGCATGGAATCCCTCTATGCGTTCAAAAACCGCGCTCAGAACCTCCGCAAAGCGGCACTTCGGCGACCCGTCGATAGCCGTATCTCTGCTTTCCGCAAACTCAAAAACCCTGCTAAAGGACTTCAACACCTTCGGACTGCTTTTTGAATCTCTATGCGTCAGAGACCTGCGCATATATTCTCAATCGCTCGGCGGCGAGGTTTTCCATTACAGAGACAAAAACGGGCTTGAGGCCGACGCCGTCGTTCACCTAAGAGACGGGCGGTGGTGCGCCGCCGAAGTAAAAATGGGCAACAAGGAAATCGAGGAGGCCGCCATTCACTTGTTAAAGCTTCGCGAGGTTATCAATACCGACAAAATGCGCGAGCCGTCTTTTTTGATTATTCTCACGGCGGGGCAATATGCCTACCGCCGCCTCGACGGCGTGTTTGTCGTGCCGATCGGCTGTCTAAAAGATTGAGGCGCAAACGCGCAAAAAAACGGGGGCTTGCGCAAAAAATACGCAAGCCCCCCCCCCACGGCTTTAACGGCCTTAATCAAAATTGCGCTTTAACGGCCTTAATTAAAATTAACCGTCTTAATCAAAATTGCGGCCGCTCCATTCGCTATGAATAAATTCGTTTATGCCCCGGGCTATGCCGCTCGGGCTTGTGTGCGCGTTATAGCCTATCGCCACCGCGCCGATCGCGTTGTAGCCTATAGCTATCGCGCCTACGGCCAAAAAGCCGCCCAAAGCTATCGCGCCCGCGGCTGCGCCGAACGAAACGGAAATCGAGCCGACGCTTGCAAGCAAAGAGACGGCAAGCGCGCCGAGGCTTATTACGCCGATATTCAAAACGCCGATTGCGACGATACCGACGGACAAAATCCCGATGCTTACGACTCCCTTTGCGTTATAACCTATCGCGACGATTCCGCGCGCCTTTGCCTTGAATGACGAAAAATTTATATGCACAAGCGGAACGCCTTTTTTTGTTTTCTTTTTTGAAGTGTATTCAAATTTTCCCGAAACAGGGATTTTGATATACCCCGCGTCGTCCGTCTTGCTTTCCGGCCCGTCGGCTTTTCTTTCGCAAGACAACAATTCGTCGGCTGATATACCAAAGATACCCGCAAGCTTTTGTATCTTTTCAATTTCGGGATTGCTCTCGCCCGTCTCCCATTTTGAAACGGCCTTGTTAGACACTCCCAGCATATCTCCGAGTTGGCTTTGAGAAATATTTTTCTCTTTCCGCATTTGATAAATAAATTCGCCGAGATATTTTTTATTTTCCATATTCAAACCTCCATGCCGATATTTTACACCAAAATACGGTTTGTTGCAATAGAATATTGTCTACCGACGGTAGAACCTTGACAAATTTGAGGTTTCAAAAAAGCTTTGAGAAATTTACGGCCGAATTTATTTTAGGGCTTATCTTAAAATTCAACACGAAAATATTCAAAATTTTTGTCAACCGCCGTGCCTCAAAGCTCCTCCGAGATTATCTCCAAAGGGCTGATTTTTTTGAACCTCTTTTTTAGCTTTAAATAACAAATATAAAATACGGCTAAATTGACCGCAAAAACGACAAAAGGCACGTACCATATCAAGCGTATGTCAAATATCATATTAAACAATTGGTTTGCAACGCCCTCAAAGTAAGAGACAAACAATATTGCTCCTATTATTCCCAAAATGAGCGATATCAAAAATATCAACAAAAAGCCGACGAAACACACACCTATCATTTGGGTTTCGCCTATTCCCAAAAGCTTATACAGTCCGTATGATTTTTCTCTCGTATTGATAATCATAGAAATCAAATTGTATATGACCATTCCCCCGAGCAACAGCAAAAACGCCGTAACAATCCAAAACGCGCCTTTTGACAAGTTGATGGCGTTTACGTCCTCTATAATATTGCTTATGTCAGTGTATCCCGTTTCGGAGTCCGTAAGGCTTTGTGCGACCTTAGAGATTCTCATAATGTCATAAATGTCTATTATCCCGCTCCATGAATTATACCCCTCTTCCAAAATATTGCCTACTCTCGCGGCAAGCGCGTAAGAGATGACAAAAGCCGGTGTGGGATTTAATTCGTCCTTGTAGTCCTTATAGATTCCGACAACCTCAATTTCAAAATACGGAACATATTGCCCTCCCACCTCGGGCAAAACAATGTCGCCGACCGCTGCGTTTAGAGTCGCAGCCGTCTCCTCCGATAGCCAAATATAATTCTTTTTGTCCTCGTTGTCGCCCCCGTTCCACGGGCGACCGGCGATAAAAGAATTCTCACCCTTGCCTAAGGTGCTATTGCGGTTTAATTCGTCCTTAAATATATGCGCCTCGCCGTATATGTTTTCAGCTCTCGCGCCGCTCTTTATCAAAACAATCGAATTTGTCGCCGCCGTATTGCGAAATATGATATAGTCCGCTCCCACGTCCTTTATCGCGTCGATTTTTGCGTCATAAAAATATAACGACGCGCCGTTGGCATAATATTTATTTAATTCGTCCACATATTGCTTAGGCACTACGACCGCGATTGAAAACATAGCCATAGTCAAAGAAAATAATACGAGCAAAATCAAAAAAAACACGGTATAGTATCTCTTTACCGACAAGATTTCACATTTTAACAGGCTCAGAAAGCCGTCGTTCTTAATCTTTGTTTTCATTGACTATTTCACCGTCAAGCAAATATATCAAACGTTTTGCCCTTTTTGCATCATTGTCTTGGTGTGTGACAAGCATTATAGTTATGCCATTGTTATTCAAGCCGTCCAAAATATCCATTATAATTTTAGAATTCGCCGAATCCAAATTACCGCAAGGCTCGTCGGCAAGCAATATTTTGGCGTCGTTCATGAGCGCACGCGCAATCGCTACCCTTTGCTTTTCACCGCCCGAAAGATTGTTTGCAAGATTTTTCAACTTATGCTGCATTCCCAGCCTTTCAGCGTTTTCCCTTATTTTTTCGTCTCTTGTCTTTTTGTCGACTCCCGCAATCAACAGCGGAATCTCAAGGTTTTTATATACGCTATAAGACGGCTCCAAATTAAAGGACTGAAAGATAAACCCGACATCAAGATTGCGATATTTGGCTATCCGCTTTTCCGAAAAATCGACAAGATTTTCCCCGTTATACAACACCATCCCATAGGTCGGCCTATCCAATCCGCCTATGATATGCAACAAGGTCGACTTGCCGCTGCCCGAGCGTCCCGTCACGGCGATATAATCGCCCTCGTCAATTTTTAAATTTATATTTTTTAGCGCAGTAAAGCTACCGTAGTTTTTGGTCAAGTCGTCTATTTCAAACATGTTTTCCCCCGTTTTTTTATAACAACTTAATGACGTTGCGCTTTGATTGCTTGCGAATGAGAACAAAACCCAACAACGAAATCAATGCGGTACTCCCACCAAAGACATATAGCGCCACGGTTATATAATCGCTTAGACTCAACAACAGCCTTACGTTTATGACGTTTAACGTCACTTGTCCTATTCCCATAAGCAAAAAGTACGCCAAAACCGACGAAATAACGATAGCGGATAAAAACAATATCATCAACTCCGCAAAAACAATTCCCAAAACTCGCATCGATGTCATTCCCTGCGCCTTTAAAACTCCGAAATATATTCCCTTTCGCTTTATGTCATAAAACAAAGTGGCTATCATATTTATAAACAAAGCGACGCACAACAAAAAAATGATTACCGACATAATACTGCCAATTAATTCTTGCTGATTCGTCAGCACTGAGTATCTTATAATATCTGCTCCCGACACATAGATAGGCGTTACACGTCTATTGGGCATTAAGTTACTCGTCAGTTGCATAACCGCATTAAACCGCATATCAGCGTTAGTCGGAGCTTGCATAGTCTCTATTGATTGAAATTGAGGACGCGGATATCTGCTTAAAAAATACTCGACTACCTCCATACATCTCTCTTCAATATTCCTCAAATCATCCCAGAAAAGGTATGTGAGTATCTGACTCGGCTCGGCTATGTCCGAACTCACATAAATTTCCATTTCATATGAGGACTGTAGCATTTCGTTTATTTCTTGACTTAATACTCCGACTAATTTCACATTTTTAACGATAAAATGCTCCCGTTGCTCCGGCTCATTTTTATCGGTATAAACTATGCTTATGTCCCTATTTAGTATATCGTCAACGTCTAACGAAAATTTCCTAACAAACTCATATGAAAGCACAACCTCGTTTTCGTTCGCCACCGCCTTGCCGAATACAATATTCTTTCTTGGAAACCGTTTTTCAAATTCCGCATATTCGCTTGGGTTAATTATCTTAGCGTCCGATCTTGATACAAATCTAAAATTAAAAAAATCGTCGCCAACTGACGTGTGATTTAATCCGTTGACGACCACCTTAAAATCCCTGAAATCATTATCGTAAAAAACCACCTTTTCGGTTCTGATCTGACTTATACCTTCCAATGATTCTATAAAATTTTTCTCTTCCTCATATAAATCATAGTTTTGCATGAGATATATATAACTTAGAGAACTTTTCATCTGTATAATCTCTCTGTACTGCAACTTTGCCGCAAAATTATATGAAATAATACTCACAAGCAAAATGTTGATCAATACAAAACTGACAAATATTTTTAGAGAAGTAGCCCGACGCTGTTTTATGTTATATAACGCTATTTTAATTGAATTTAAAACTGCCATATGTGCACTTCCTCAAATTTTCTTTTCAATAAACGCAAAAAACTACTTCTTGCTTTAAGAAACAGTTTCCGCATTATCTTAAATTACAAACCTTATAAAACTATTTTGTATATGTCGCTCCATCACTCACAGCTACACGGTAATAAAAAGTAGTGTTCCCGGTCGTAACATAAGTTATTTCTTGTAACGAGAAGTACAATGTAAGAACCTCTGACTTTACAAAAACACGCCCACCCGCACGGATTACGTATACATTCACTTCTCCCGTCCAAGTTAAATCATAATTTGCACCCGATTCTTTAATTGAGACCCCCACATCGACCCCATCCAACAAGACATCTTCCGAGCCAGAATAACTCTTGCCACTATAAACTCCATAAATCGGATGGTTGTGTCTCAACAAGTTTTCAAAATTCACTTTACTTTCAGAAACCCTAACCTTTCCGATAACGCTCACACCATATTGTGGGGAAACAAGTTCGGCACTGTATACTCCATGAAAGCCCGCATAAATCGTCGGGGACGGCGGCGGTGAATCATCTGTAGGACACGAAGTAAGCATAAGTACCGTTGCCGACAACAATAATACCATTAAGACTATCTTTTTCATGTTTTTCATAAAAGTTTCTCCTTTATTCCTATTTGTATCAATAATATCATACTTGTTGATATTTGTCAATACCTAAATCAAAAATTTTTCCGATTTCTTGCAGATTTCTTTCGATTTTTTCTTATTTTTTATTATTTTTTCCATTTTCTCCCTGCTTTCCGCTCTTTTTACCATGGCTTACTCACAAAAACTTTTTTTGATACGGCCGCCTTAACGGCATGCCGTTCGCTTGTCTTTGCCGCGCGGATATGATATAATAGCGTTAAGATTTTTTTGGGGAGGAAGTATATTGTTATGAAAAAGCGCGTTTGGTTTATTGTCGGGGCGGCGGTATTGCTTTTGGCCGTTTCGGGCGTGCTCGTTTTTGAGCTGCTGATAAAAAATACGGTAACCGCGGAGGATTTTTTGCAACCGCAATTTAGCTCGCAAAACGCCGCCGAGGGCGCGACCGTCGTCTATGAAACCCTCAAAAAGGGCGAAAGACCCGACGCGGCAAACCTTGTCGCCGACGGCGACTCCGCTTGGACTCCGCGCGACATAGCCCGCAAGCCGGGCGCGGACACCGACGACGTTTGCAACGCCGCGGCCGAGCTTTTGCTAAAGCAATCAAGCGCGTTTAATACCGCGCTAATCGAGGAAACCGGCGACGAGGTTCAGCACTTCCGCCTGCAGGCCTATGTCGGCGGCGGCTGGCAAACCGTCTATCAAAGCGAAAAAATAGAGGCTCTGCGCCTGTGTAGCTTTGACGCGGTAGAGACCGACAGAGTGCGCCTTGTCATAGACAAATTCCGCGGTACTAAGCCGGCAAAAATCAAGTCTTTGAAGCTCTATAACGAGCCGGCAAGAGAGGTAAACGATTTTAACGTAACCGTCTATCAACGGCTTGACGGCGACGTTCCGAGCGAGGTTCTCAAACGCTCTATAGAGGAGATAAAAACCTTTGCGAGGTATTATGACGTATATAATACCGTGCTGATATTCGGCGCGGTCAATTGGAAAAACGGCGAAATGACCTTTAACGTGCCGGACGGCGAGGCGGGCTTTGCAAGAGAGCTTGACGCGCTTCGCCAAATCATCGAACAACGCCAAAACAAGGAACACAAGGTCAAAATAGTTTGCACCGCGCTCGCAGACGGCGCGGGCGGAAACGGTCACACGGGCGTAAACGTCTTTATGGCCGAGCATTGGCGGCGCGTCGCCGACCAAATGGTCGATTTCCTCAAAAAATATGACCTCGACGGGCTTGACGTCGATTGGGAATATCCGTCGACAAAGGACGACTGGGCTTGCTACGACAGCTTTATAGCCCGTCTCGACGACGGAATGAAGGCCTTTAAGCCCGACGCCGTCCTCTCGGCCGCGCTGTCGGCGTGGAGTCTCGGCATGAGCAAGGAAACCCTCGCCCGCTTTGACCAAATTCAATATATGGCATACGACGGCAACGACAAGGACGGCTATCAATCGTCGCTCGATCAGGCTCAGCGCGGACTCCTCGATTTTATCGGCAAGGGCGTCAACCCAAAACGGATAAATATCGGCATAGCCGCATACGGCAGACCGCTCAACTCCGCGCCGTATTGGGCGAATTGGCGTGACGTTCAAGGCGGCGACGACTTATATTGGCACAGCATGCAATATAACGTCACGGCCGGCGATCAGCTGTTTGACGCTGCCTTTTGCGCCCCGGCTCTCGCCGGCGACAAAACGGCCTACGCCCTCCTTAGCGGCGTCGGCGGCGTCATGGTCTTTCGCCTCGCCTGCGACAAAACCATGGACGACCCGAACTCCGTCGCCTGCGGAATCGAAAACGCGCTCAAACGATATTTGACTAAGTGGTGAGATAAAGTAAACTAACGGCAAAAATTAATATATTTTTATCAAAGCTTTTTTGCCGTTCTGCCGGAAAACGTCAAAGCAACCAAACGGGAATCAATCGTTCCGTTCAAACTAAACTACACTTTACTTTGAACGGACATTTGAGGCGGTTTTTTTATATTGTCTCAAATATAGCCGTATAATAAAAGAAAATTCTTTTTTCTATCTTGATAATTACTAAAAGTTCTTTGACCTTCATTAATAGATTTAAGTAACGTTTCTATCAATTGAAATTGGATAACCCATATTTCCTCCATTTTTTCTATCGTTTACAAATGCTTTTAGAGAATTTAAATTATAGTTCCAGTTTTGAGAATATTAAGATATTCGGTATATTCAAAGATGCGGTTTCTTGCTTTGTTTGAATTTTCTTCCAAAATGCCAAGTTCAGTTAAGATATTAATAGCCTTACTTGCGGTTACAAAACTTATTCCTAAATTGTCTGCCGTTTTACCTATATCAATTATCGGATTTGATTCAATATAAGCATAAACCGTTTTGACAGACTTTGCTTTCTGCGCTTGAATCAATGCAGAGTTTCTTTCCCTTAACTTTACTATCTTCTCAATAGTGGAAATACTGTCGTCACAGGCTTGAACAATACCGTTAAGGAAAAAATTAATCCACTGCTCGTAATTACCGCTACGGCGAACATCGCTTAATCGGTCATAATATTCAATTCGGTTTAATTTTAAAAAATAAGAAATGTAAAGAATAGGATAGTTTATTAATCCGCTTATCAGAAGCATTAGTACAATAAGCATTCGACCTATCCTACCATTTCCGTCGAGAAAAGGATGAATACTCTCAAACTGATAATGAACCAAAGCTGTTTTTATAAGTATATCGATATCCTCATTCACATTAATGAATTTTTCGAGGTCGCTCATTGCCTCCATCATATCTTCCAAACAAGGAGGGATATAACGTGCAGTTTTTAGTGTGCTTCCCGGTGCGCCTATCCAGTTTTGGCTTTTACGAAATTCGCCCGGTTGTTTTTCCGTACCGCGAACCCCTTGCATTAGAACCCTATGAGCGTCTTTTAAAAGACGATTGCAAATAGGGAGTCGCTTCATTTCTTCAATGGCAAAATTCAAAGCTTTGATATAATTTATAACGTCTCCGATATCTTGATTTGTATTTGATTCGATTTCAGGGCCAAAAATATCTTCGATAGTCGCTTGAGTACCTTCAATCTGGCTTGATAGAAGGGCTTCTTTTCTTACATAAGCGCTAATAAATAAATCGATATCAGGAAGATTTACAGCAATGCCGTCGAGTTTTCCAAGCTTGTTATGAGCTTTTGTTAAAAAGTCGACCATTTCATCATTAATTTGAATAGGTGGAACAGGCGGTAGAGGACTTACTTTAAAAGCTTTGTAAGATAGCTCGCCACTAAGTATTGTTTTATATTCGCCGGCTCTGTTAATCATAAAATATTCCTTTAATAAAGAGATTGTTTATATTATACTATTTTAATTTTAAGAAGTAAAGTAAAATAAGGCAGAAATAATGTTATTCTTATTAATTCCTTTTAGTTTTAGTTTTGATAAAATATTAATATCAAAAATGAAAGGAGCAATCAATTGACAAAATCAATATTTAGTGCCAAAACAAAGAAAAAACCACAATTTTCTTGTGGTTTTTGGAGCTGATGACTAGGCTCGAACTCGTGAACCTCTTCCTTACCAAGGAAGTGCTCTACCTACTGAGCTACATCAGCATATTAAGTTTTTTGACGGTATATTTTATCAGGTTCTCGTCCTTACCAAGGCGGTGCTTTACCACTAAGCCGCATCAGCGGGTATTATTCTATTTAATTTTTGCTAAAACCTCTCGTCCGTCAACGACGTTTTGCGGGTTTAGGGGCGACGGCGTCAGATTACAGTAATAGATTATATAATAAAATAAAAACTATGTCAAGCGTTAAAACCCTATCAATTTTTTTTGTTTCTTATTTTTTTTATAAGCGGCGCGGCCATGTACGCGCCGCCTAAGAGGGTCAAAAATATTCCGAAATAAATTTTTAGCCTTGCCGTGTCGGTTTTGAGCGAGACAAGCGCGCCTACCGCCGTCATGACGGCGGCGGAGAGCAGGAGGGGCAAAATCACCCGTTTTTCTATGAGCTTGTTTTTGATATGGATAATCAGGGCTATTATCGACATGGGAACAAAGGCGACGAGGTTTACGCCCTGCGCCGCATGCTGCTCCGTATGCATAAAAAGCGTAAGCATAGGAATGAGCAGCGTGCCGCCGCCCATTCCCATGCCGCCCAAAACGCCGCCCGCTATGCCTATCAAAATATAAAAAATTTGCGTCATACCGTTTTTGCCGCTCCCCGCGCTAAAAATTTATTTCAAGCCGCGTTCCGCTATCCCCCGGCTATTTTCCAAAAAAAATCAACCACAGCCCCGACAAAATCATTATCGAATAAAACAGCGGCGCGAGCTTTTTGTCCGGAATTTTTTTTAGCAAAAGCGCGCCTATTACGCCGCCGACGACGACCCCCGCGCCGCCGAAAAGCAAAACCCCGCGCTCCCCCGCGCCCCTTAGCAGATATATGATTCCGCTGATTAGCGACAGCGGCAAAATGACGGCGATAGCCGTGGCGTGGGCCTTTTTCTTTTCTAAGCCTATAAGCGCGGTCAGGACGGGTATGACGAGCATTCCTCCCCCGCCGCCGAAATAGCCGTTGACAAAACCGACGGCTATTCCGCCTATTATGAGGGCGATTTTTTCTTTGCGGCGGTTTTTTTGCGCAATCGGCGGGTTTGAGGTTTCTTTGCGGCGGTTTTTTTGCATAATCAGCCGTCTACGGCGTTTCCTTTTTGAATATTCAAGACGCTACTACTATCCGCGTTTTTTGTTTTTTTATGCGTTTGTAATAAGAAATTCTCTAAAGTGCTTGATTTTGTTTGCATAATGTTTTAATTTATATTATAATATTTCAAACCGTATGCAAGACGGCTCCGTCTATCCCGTCAATCGGGTCATCGGAGTCGCCCCGAAACGGTATGGAAAATTTTAATTTTTTTAAAAGGTGTGTAAGTAAAACATGAATGCTTTACAAAAAAAGAAGCTTTCTCGAATCCTCCTTTGCGCGGTCTTGATCGCGGCTATGTTGTTTACCCTCGCGGCCTGCAACGAGACGACCGACGGCGAAACCGCGGAAACGCCCGCTACCGTCAGCAATCTCGTCTCAAACGGCGACTTTTCGCAATATACCACGGGCGACTCGTCAAACCCTCCGTATGTTCCTACGTCTTGGACGTCGCGCGACGGCTCGGGCTGGACTAACACGTCGGTTGTCGGCGGCGTAGTCAACACCTCGGCGGCCTACGAAAAGGACAAAAACCTCGGCGGCTACAACTATATTCCAAACCCCGGCAAGGGGCCTAAGCTCGCCCTCGACAACGCCGTCGACGACGACTATGTTTTGATGCTATACAACACGCAGTCGTCGGCTCACGCCTATACCTCTACCCTGTCGGTCGAGGCAAACAAATATTATAAGCTGACGATAAACGTCAGGGCGCAAGCCGGCACAAGCCCTTATATCCGTCTGCGCGGCTCGGCGTGGGCCTCGTTTGACGCGGGCGAAATTATCATTAATTCCTCCGACTATGACAAATGGCTGACCTTTACCTTTTATATCAAATCTCACTCCGTCAGCTCTAAGAGCGTGACAATCGAGCTGTGGAACGGCGTCGACGAGATAGAAGGCTACAGCGCTTACAAAAACTCGGGCGGCGCGGTATTCTTTGACAGCATTGCCGCAAAGGAAATAAAAAAGACCGACTATAATCAAGTCGTAAAGGGCGACAAAATTAAATTTGTCGAGCTGACCCTCCCTAACCCAAACTTCGAGGCCTCGTCCTCGACCTATAACCCTTCGACAAAGTCGCCGGTAACTCCTACCGACTATTCGGGAGCGGGCGGAATAGGCACGGCCTCCGACAGCACGGCGGCTCCCGCCACGTCAAGCTACGTCACAAAGGGCATAGTCGACAAAAACTATACCTATCAGATCATAGAAGACTGGAACGAAATGTCAGAAAAAGCCGACGCGCCGAATCCGGCCGGCGTAGCCGAGGTAGAGGCCGCCGCAGACGGCTTTATCCTCATGATAAACAACGTCAACTTCACGTCCTACGGCTACACGTCGTCCTCCTCAAGCGCGATTCGCCTCGAGCGCGGCAAATATTACGCCCTCAGCGTCTATATCAAAACCGACAATCTCGGCTTTGCGGAATATACCGGCGAGCCAAGGGGCGATTATTTCAAAAAAACCGACGGTTCATACGCAAAGCTGTCGACAAGCGGCGCGATAGTTCCCGGCAACTTCTATCTTGCGATTCAGATAAGCCGCCCGACAAACACCGGCACGGGCTATGTCACACGCTATCTCAGCGTCATCGACGAGGAGGGCAACCTCTTTGACGACGGGGCGATACGCGGCTTTATCTTTGACGCTTTGGGCTACGCTATGGATTCGTCAAGCGAGAGCGCAAGCACGCTCGAAGCAAAAATTGACGGATGGCTTGCCCTGCTCCTTCCGGACGTATATGAGTTAAAGGAAGAAACCGTTGACGACAATACCGTCAAAACGCTGGTTTATAAGGCCGACGGCGAGGCCGTTCCGTCGGAAACAAAATATCAAGTCATAGCCGACTATATAGCCGACCCCGATACCGACGGCAAGGAGTTTGACGGAGATGAATATAAAGACGAGCCTGAAGACGGAGCCGCCAAGTCGTGGAAGCTGTTTTATCTGCAATACTCGGCGTATCTCAAGGCTTACGGTGATTTTTTGTCAAAGCCGGACGAAACAAGACTCTATGTCAACACTTATATATCGCAGGCGTCGCAGGAGGAGGGCGGAAGCTGGTCGCCGACCGTTAAGGATGTCTCCTCGGCTTACAGCACAGATTATAGATGGGGCATGACCCGCTACGTCAGAGAGGCTCGAGCGGTGACCGACGCGAACGAGAACCTCGGCGGCATGATTCGCCTGACCTCGGGCGACAAGGTCGTCGAGCTAAAGGGCATATCAACCGAGGGCGAGTGGAAGCAATTTACCTTTTATCTCATCGGCAACGAGTTTGCGCTGACCGACCTTTCGATTTCGTTCTATCTCGGAGAGGGCGGCGCGGAAAGCTCCGACACCCACGTCATGGGCTTTATGTTTATCGACTCGCTAAAGCTTGTAGCCGCGGATTCACTCGAAAAGCTAAACGATAGCCTCGACCCGGACAATATGAGCGTAGACGCCTCCGACTTCCTTGTCTTTTCGGGCGAATCTCCCGATTCGGTCGTCGAAAACTCGATAAAAAAGATTTCGAGAATAAGCGGAGAGGGCGGCTTTGACTATTCTATGGCGGCGGCCTTCACCTCGGACGTAGACGAAAACCTCATCGCGAACTGGGACTTAAACGACAATCAAGACCAATCAAACCCCGACGGCTGGGAGTTTTCACAGTCGGGGCAATATAAAGACGCCGACGGGGAGAGCGACCTGCTTGACGACCTCGGCTCGTATGTCCCCGTCGACGACGCCGACATATCAACGGGCGCGACCTCGCTTGCCGCAGGCGAGCTGCCTTATGTTCTTGAGCTTGCGGACGGAAATAACGCAAACGTTCTCAAGCTGACGGCAAACGCTCCCGGCGTATTCAAATATAGCTTAAGCCAAAGCTCGGTGTTTGACGCGCCGTCGCCGAACGGACTCGGAAGCTTTGAAATAAAGCCTTATACCTATTATAGGATATCGCTTTGGATAAAAACCGAAAATCTCCTCAAAAATTCCACGGCAAGCGTCGCGGTCTATCTCTACGGCTACACCGAGGACAAAACCAACGGCAAGTTTAAGGGTACAGACGGCAATATGTACGCGAGAAACGAGCTGACAAGCGCGACGGCTCTGCTGTCGCCCGAGGATACCGAAAACTCCGAAAACTCCGGCTGGGTCGAGGCGGTCTTTTATGTCGCCGGCAACCGCGTCGACTCTCAATATATCGATATCGAGATAGTATTCGGAAGCGGAAACGCAACGAGCGTCGAGTCGCTTGCGCAGGGCACTCTCTATATCGCCTACCCGAGTATGTATACCGTATCTTATAAGGAATTCAACTCGCCGACAAGCGGAGCCAAAACCTATTCGTTCACGACGACGTATACGCCTGCCGACAATTCGGTGACCAACGGCGAATTTGACCAAATCGACATGGAAAAATCTACTTTTGAGGAAAACGTGCCGTCAAAGCCCGGCGTTCCGACCTCGTGGACGTTTGTCAGCGGCAAGTCAAACACAAAGCCCGAGGAGACCATAGCCGCTAAGGATGTGCTGTCGGGCATAATCGACATCGACAACGCGGTTTCCTTGAGGATACTCGACGCCGAGTATGACATATTCCCTACCGTCGACCTCAACGATACGGTCGCTTATCCCGACGACCAAGCCGTAATCGACGCGGCCTACGAATTAGTTTACGGCGCGGCCTATGACAACACCAAGCTGCAACGGTCAAATTCTCTGCTCATGCTGTCAAGCATCGCAGAAAGCGACGACGACGACGCTCCTACCTCTAACGGAGTCAACTACGGCTATAAGTCGGCGTCAAAGTCCTTGACCTCTCTAAGCTATTACAGAATATCCGTCAGGGCAAAGCTGCTCGACGGCTCGCTTGACAACGTCTTTATCTATCTGACAAGCTCGTCGGCGGCGACGATATACGGCGGCAAGGACATAAACGGTCAGCTGCGATACAGTCTGGCCGACGCCGACGCGACGCAACTCGCCGGCGGCTGGGCGGAATATGTTTTTTATGTCGAGGTCGGTCAAAGCAGCGTCAGCGTCAACGTTGAGCTGTGGCTCGGCAACCGCGACACAAAAAAGACCGAGTGGGTCAACGACGCTATCGTGTTATTCGACGCGGTTCGCGCCGTCGAAATATCGCTCTCCGACTCAAAGACTCAAGGCTCGGGCATAACCGAGTTTAAGGCCGACCTGCTCTTTGACGAGGTCGTCAAATATATCTACGGAAACGATGAGAACGGAACGTATACCCCTCACCCGCTCTATGACCTAAGGAGCAAAAACGGCTTTGAGCTAAACTTTGCCTACGGCCGTATCGACACGTTCTTTAACGCCGTGTCTTATCTTGTCGACAGCTTTGACTCATACGGCAGCGACACGGGCAAATATAATACCGACAACGAGGACGACGACGACTCCAACGACAAGCACATATACACGCCGAACGGCTGGACGGGAAGCAAAACCCTCGGCGAGGACGACGATATCATAGCCGGCGTAGTTCCTCTCGACCAACCTAACCTCGACTTAGCTTTAAAGGAGCTTGACGGCTCGCGCGCCCTGCTCTACGGCGGCTCTCTGCTCGGCGACAACGTTCTCATAATCTACAACACCGCCGACGCGGGCTACACCTACAAGACGTCAAGCAGCAAGACGCTGTCGTCAAAGACGGTATACGAAATATCACTCTATATCAAAACCCTCGAGCTTGACGCGGCAAACAAGGTAAAGATAACTCTGACGCTCGACACCAAAGACTTTATATTCGAGTTCAATTCGGAGGACGCAAAAGACTATCTCGACCCTCAGGGCGACGCGGACGCGGAAGCGAAAGCGGCGGGATATACAAAGCTCAGGTTCTTTATCAACAACAACATGACGACGAGCATATCGAGCGCGTATGTGTCGGCGTCGCTCGGCGACGCGTCGGTCGGGTATACCGGACTTGTCGCAATCGATTACTTCACCATGCAAAAATACACCGGCGACTATGAGGAGCTGCTAAAGCTATATACCGACGCCTATACCGACGCGGGAAAGACCGCGCCCGTCGACAACAAGTTTGACACGGCTCTGTTCTTTAGCATAAACGACTCGACGGACATCAATCCGGAGGTGACGGAGGAAGAGACGGAGGAAGACCCGAATTATAACTGGCTGTATATCTCCTCGGCCTTTGTCGGCGCGTTGATTATAATTATCGTCATCGCCTACTTCTACCGCAAAAACAAGACCAAGGTAGTTAAGTTCTTAAACGACAAGATATTTGACGGTAAGCTCGGTCAAAAGAAGGCCGCGGCCTCCTTTGACAAAAACAAATCGAGCGGCTCTAAGTCGGTCGACGAATCGAGAAAGGAATATGATAAGTATAAGGACGAATAACAAATAAAACGACAAAAAGAAACCGCTCCGCAAAATCATTCTTGCGGAGCGGTTTTTTTTAATCAAAGCAGTTTTTTTTGTCAAAGCAGCATGCGAGTTTTATCGCAAAAGCGCGCCTCCGCCGTTATTTACAGCCAAGGCCGCCGCCTCCGCACACGCAACTCAAAATAAGTATTAATACGATGATGTCGGCGCAACCGCCGCCGCCGCCGAATTTTTCGCCGCAGCCGTTGCCGCCGCCGCCGATACATAATAGCAATATAAGCAACCAAATCCAGCTGTTGCCGTTATCGCCGCCGCAGCCGCATCCTCCGTAATTGTTAAACATAGCTTTTACCTCCTTTTGCGTTTACCGCGACTCTTCAATGCGTTGTCGATTTTTTGAAAAATCACTTTATATTGCATTGATATGCCAAAGGTAAAATAAATGTTACCGCCGCTAAAGCGCGCGGTTTTTTTTTGCGGTTGCAGGCCGTTACATTATAAAGCTGTAACGTCCTCCCTCATAGGCGTAAAACCCCGCGAAGGACGAAAAATCATAGGCTCTTATGACGCGCCGCGCGTGGCAAATAGCCGAAGGCCCGAATTTGACGGATATTCCGCAGGCCGAGAGTACGTCGCGCGGCGTGTTGATTATCGACGTTTTGCAGCCTCTTTTTGTCATTTCGGCGTTGAATCTCATGGTTTGCTCGCGCGTTCTGAATATCGCCACAATGTAAACATCCATCGCTTTCCTCCATATACTACAATATACTGTTTTTATCGGATATTATGTGCTTTATATTTTCAGTTTTTTTCGGAGGTCTACCATGGTATATTTAGACAACGCCGCCACAAGCAGGTTTAAGCCGCAATCGGTCGTTCACGCCGTCGTAACCGAGCTAAAAAACGCCGCCAACCCCGGGCGCGGAGCGCACGGCGCGTCGATTAGAGCGGCGGCGAACGTCATGGAGGCGCGCGACAGCGTCCGAATGCTGATTCACAACCCGTCCGCCGAGGTGATTTTTACCAAAAATTGCACGGAGGCGTTGAACGTCGCGATATTCGGCGCGCTAAAGGACGGCGGTCACGCCGTCGCGACCGTCAACGAACACAATTCCGCCCTGCGCCCTCTGCACGAATTGGAGCGGCTCGGAAAAATCCGCCTGACGATATTGCCGCCGTCGAGAGACGGAGCCGTCAACCCCGACGACGTCGGACGCGCAATCAAGCCCGACACGCGGCTCGTCTGCGTCAATCATATATCAAACGTCACCGGAGCAAAGGCCGATATCGACGAGATTGCAAAAATCACGGCAAAAAACGCCGTGATTTTTCTCGTGGACGCGGCGCAATCGCTCGGCCACGTCGATATCGATATGAAAAAAACAGGGATAGACCTCATCGCCGCCGCCGGACACAAGGGTCTGCACGGGCCGCAAGGCACGGGCTTTCTCGCCTTTAACGGCCGAATAAAGCTAAAGCCTCTCATAATCGGCGGCACGGGCACGGCAAGCGACAGCGTATATCAGCCGTCCGCGCCGCCCGAGGCCTTTGAGAGCGGAACCGTCAACACACCGGGAATTTGCGGTCTGTCGGAGGGTATCAAATGGACGGTCAAAAACGCCGCCGAAATACGCGCCCGCATTGAATCGCTGACGCGCGAGCTAATCGGCGGCCTGTCGTCTATCAGAAACGTCGCGCTCTATACTCCGCCCTCCGCGCTAAACGGCGTAGTCGCCTTTAACATAAAAAACATGACCTCGTCGGAGGTCGGCGACCTCCTCAACGAAAAATATGACATAGCCGTCAGAACGGGTCTGCACTGCGCTCCGCTCGTTCACCGCGCGCTCGGCACGCTAAAAAGCGGAGCCGTACGCGCAAGCGTAGGATATAATAACGACATAAAGGATATCAAAAAGCTGCTGTCCGCCGTCAGCGAAACCGCCCTGCTTAGGCAATAGCCGCCGCGTTTTGCAATAATCTATAATCTAAAATATCCCGGCTATTTCGGTGAATATTACGCCGAGCGCGGTGGCTCCGGCGTCGGGATACGTCAGGCTTCTCTCGCCGACGTAGCTTGCGCGACCGCGGCTGGCAATCATATTTTTTGTCGCCTCCGCGCCGTTGACGGCGGCGTCCGCGCCTTTTTTTAGCGCGGACTCAAAGCCGTCGCCGTTTGCCGCGGCTTCTTTTAGCGCGTCATAGGTCGGTATGAGCGCGTCAAGCAGCGTCTTGTCGCCGGCCTTTGCGCCGCCTCTGCGTTGAATTCCCTCGATTGCCGCGCCTATCATGTCGGCAAAGCCGGCTAAGCAAAGCTCTTCCTTGTCGGCCGCGTATTTGCCCGCGGCCTTAAAGGCTCCGCCCCATATAGGGCCGGACGCTCCGCCGCAATTTTCGGCGATGACTCCTCCGCAAGCCTTGATAAACGCGCCTATGTCGGCGCGGTCAAGCTCCGCCCATTGCTTGTCAAGCTCCTTAAAGCCCTTTGCAAGCGACATTCCAAAATCTCCGTCGCCCGCCGCCGAATCGAGTTCGCAAAAATACACCTCGTTTTTTATGACGACCTCGGTCATTTTTTTTATTATTTTTTCTATATCGTTAAGTTTTAGTTGCGTCATGCGTTGTCTCCTTTTTAAGCCTTTTGTTGCGTCTTTATGCGTTTGTCTTGTTTATAGCTTTATTTCAGGGTCGATTTTGAAATCTAACAGCTCCTTTAGCTCGCCGTCAAGCTTAAAAAACGTCAGCGACGCGCCCGCCATGTCTATCGACGTCATATAGCCGCCTACGTAGGCCTTATATATCTTGACATAATCGGGCAAGGCCTTTGTCACCGAATTAAAAAACAGATAAAGCTCCTGAAGCGGAGTCGCGCCGAACCCGTTGACCATGACGGCTATTTCGCAGGCCGACGTTATCGCCATGTCTTTTAATAGCGCGTCGGTCATTTTTTTGGCAAGCGCGTCGGCGGTCTCGACGGGTCTGCGCTCGATTCCCGGCTCGCCGTGAATTCCGACTCCGTATTCCATTTCGCCGTCGCCTATAGCGAACGTCGGCGTTCCCTTTGCGGGAACCGTGCAGGACGTCAGGGCGAAGCCTATGCTCCTTACGTTTGCTATGGCCTTGTTTGCCGCGGCCTTGACCTCCGACAGCTCCGCGCCGCTCTCGGCCTTTGCCCCCGCGATTTTGTGGACAAATACCGTCCCCGCGACGCCTCTGCGGCCTATGGTGTACAGACTGTCTTTGACGGCTATGTCGTCGTTGACATAGACGCTTTCGGCTTGTATTCCGTCGTCGGCCGCGTCCTCCCTTGCCGTGTCAAAATTCATGCAGTCGCCGCTGTAGTTTTTGACGATGAGGAGAGTTCCCTTGTCCGTGCCGACGGCCTTTATGGCGTTATAGACCTGCACCGACGACGGAGAGGCAAAAACGTCGCCGCAAACCGCCGCGTCAAGCATTCCGTAGCCGACAAAGCCCGCGTGAGCCGGCTCGTGACCGCTGCCGCCGCCGCTTATCAGGCTAACCTTGTTTTTGTTGATTTCCTTTCTTTTTATAATCTTATATTTAGGCAAAAATTCGAGAGTAGGTCTTGCCTTTGCTATGCCCTCGCACATTTCCGCGACTACGGTTTCCGGGGTGTTGATTATTTTTTTCATGATGCCGTTTCCTCTTTTATTCGATTAATATTTTGTCTCTTATATTTTTTTTGATAGCTTACGCGCTGTCTTTGAGCGGTTTTTTATGCGCCGAGCTTGTCCGCTGCCAAAATAGCCGCCGCCACGTCCTCCGCCGAAACCTTGAACGGCATATTGTGAACCGATTCCTCGGGAATGCAGGCCTTGTTTGCGACCTCCATAAGCTTTTCGCGCGACAGCTCCTTGATTCCGAAATCTCTTAGGCAGGTAGGAAGCCCGACAAGCTTGCAGAAGTCTATGACCTCCTCTATTTCCTCCGACGGCGCGTTTTCGAGAACAAGCTGAGCGATTGTGCCGAAGGCGACCTTTTCGCCGTGATAAAATTTGTGAGCCTCCTCGACGACGGTAAAGCCGTCGTGAATGGCGTGAGCCGCGGCAAGTCCGCCGCTCTCAAAGCCTAAGCCCGACAAGAGAATATTTGCCTCGACAATGTTTTCTAAGGCCTTTGTCACGACCTTGCCCTCGCAGGCCAGCTTGGCCTTATAGCCGTCCTCAAGAAGCGTGCCGTAGCAAAGCTCGGCAAGAGCAAGCGCGGCCTTTGTGCCCACGGCTCCGCCGCATTGTCCGCCCGCGTTGACCTTGGCGTATGACTGCGCGCAGGCGCGCGCCTCAAAATAAGTCGACAGCGCGTCGCCCATACCCGACACTAGAAAGCGCACGGGCGCCTTGGCTATTACCTCGGTGTCGACAAGCACGACGTTTGGATTAGACTTAAAATAAGCGTAGTCGTCAAACGAGCCGTCGGTGTGATATAAGACCGCAGACGAGCTTGTCGGCGCGTCCGTCGCGGCTATCGTCGGAACGATGATGACGGGTTTTTGGCTGTTTGCCACGCATTTTGCCGTGTCGATAGCCTTGCCGCCGCCGAGTCCGATTATACATTGACAGTCCTTTTCCTTGGCGATTGCGGTAAGCTTGGCTATTTCCTCGCGCGAGCACTCGCCCGAAAAGCCGCCGTAGCACAGCTTGACGCCGTAGTTCTTTTGCGTGCTTTCGAGCTTGTCGTTTACTCTGGCGACGTCGTCCTTGTGCCCGATGACTAAGGCCGTCGAGCCGAACAGCTTGACGTAGTTGCCGAGGTTGTTTAGCTCTCCCTCGCCCTGAACGTACTTTGACGGTGAAATAAAGGCTTTTCTCATAATGTTACCACTCCTTTTTTTATAAAAAAATTTTATCGCCGCAAACGCCGCAAGCGACCCCGTCCGCAATCAAAAACGCGGACGCTAAGGCCGCCTTTAAGCGCGGCTACGGCATTATTATCTTACCTTACAAATAGAATAACACAAATCGGTAAAAATTTCAATATGTTTCCCAAAATTTTCTTAGATTTTTTTTGCGAATTACAAAAAAATAGGGTTAAACTCTTCCGTCTTGAAAGATTTTAACCCTCACGGTACATTTTTTAAGCTCCCGCAATTTTATTTAGGGCAACCAAAAACCACGCTTTTTGGTTGCCCCCCGTTGACGGACAAAGTCCGCGAAATTATTTATGCTCTTTTGCAAGGATAGCCATAGCCTCGCGCTGAGAGCCCGACGGCGATCTTATCGAAAAGGCTATGTTTGTCAGGTGGTCGGCTATACGCTCGAGACCCGATATGACGGCATAAAAATACGCGCCCGAATCGACCGTGCAATCGCCCGCCGTCAGGCGTTTTATGTGATTGTCGCCGTAGACCTTTTTCATAAGGTCGATTTGATCCTCCACCTCCGAGACGTAATTCAATTTTTTTACGTCGTCGTTCATGAGAATTTCAACGGCCGCGTCATACATCGGTATAATCTTTTTGTACATGCTTTCTATTTCGCCGACGGCGACGTCCGAAAATCTTATATCCTTTTTGATGATTTCCTCGGTCTCCTCGGCAAAGTTTTGGGCGTAGTCGCCTATTCTCTCCAAATCGCTTATGACGTGGTGCATCGAGCCGACAAAAAGCTCCTCGCTCTTTGCCGTCGACACCGACGACAGCTTAATCAAAAACGCCGCTATGCCCTTGTTGATAAAATTGATGCGCTCCTCGTCGTCGAGGATTTCCTCCTTTTGACGGACGTCGCGCTTTATTATCGACTCTACGCCTCTTATAAAGTTAGCCTTGGCAAGCCCCGCCATGCCCTTGATTTCCTTTTTTAGCTGAATAATCGCGACGGGCGGAGTTTGCAGCAGTCTGTCGTCAAGATAAGTCAGCCTTTGAGCGGCCTCTTTTTTGACCCCGTCGGGGCGCAACCCCGGCAAAATTCTCTCGACGAGCGCGGCAAGCTGCCCGACAAACGGCAAAACAAGCAGAGCCGTTGCGACGTTAAAGACCGTGTGAAAGACCGCGACTTGAAATTCGGGGCTTTTTATCCTCTGCAAGGCGGCGACTATTGTCTCTTTGAATATCAGCAAAAGCGCGGTAAAGACGATAGTTCCCGCGACGTTAAAGAGCAAGTGGGCGACGGCGGCGCGTTTTGCGTTTATGCTTGTTCCCACCGACGCTATAATCGCCGTGACGCACGTTCCGATATTTGAGCCTAAAATAATAAAGAGCGCGGATTCGAGAGGAATGCTCCCCGAAATGCCGACCATGCTTATGACTATGCCGACGAATGCCGAGCTGCTCTGAATTATGCCGGTAAACAACGCCCCGAACAGCACAAAAATCAAGGGCGAGCTTACCGACTCAAATATAGTCTTTATGGCGGCCGCCATAGCGTCGTTTTTGAACGCGCCGCCCATAAGCGACAATCCGATAAAGACCAGACCCAAGCCGCTCATGACCTTTCCGACGACAAGAACCCTTTCGTTTTTGGAAAACATGACGGCAAAAACGCCCAAAAACGCAAGCGCGGCAAAATAAGGCGATATGTTAAAGGCCGACAGCGCGGCTATAAGCCCCGTAACCGTCGTGCCGACATTCGCGCCGACGATAATCGACACGGCCTGTATAAGCGTCATTATGCCGGCGTTGACGAGACCGACGACCATGACCGTCGTCGCGCTTGAGCTTTGGATAATGCCCGTCACCGCCGTGCCGATGCCGAAGCCCGCGAGACGGCTGTCGCTCATCTTTCCCAAAAGCTTTTGTATTCCCTTGCCCGCGCCGTGCTCCAACCCGTCGCTCATATATTTCATTCCGGTCATAAGCACGCCTATGCCGCCGAGGAGCGTAAAAAGGCTCAAAATTATACTCATAGTACTCTCTCAAATATCGGAAGCTCCTCTATCGGGGCGTTGACGGTCACGTCTGCGCCGCCCTCAAAAATCTCTCCCGTAGACAACAGCCGCCACTTGCCCGGCGGCAGCTTGACGGGCTTTTGAAACTGCCCTTTTTCGACGACGGGCGCGACTATATAGTCGTCGCCGAGCATAAACTGCCGTTTGACCTCCTCCATTCCCTCACCGGGATAGTTATACTCCATATATCTGACTATAGGCTCGCCGCTAAGCCTCGCCGCCCGCGCATATTTTAGTATGTAATCGGAAAATTTGAGATGAAACTCGGCGGCGGCGCGGCAAAGCTCCGCCGTCTTTTTGTTTCTAAGCCGCCAGAGCGACAGCGAATATTGCATCATCGGCATGAGCGTAGAGCATTGCGCCCAGCGCACAAAAAGCTCGTGGTCATAAAATTCCTGCGGCTTCCAAAAATCCGACGCGAGTCCGCCGCCTATCATATCGGGACACGAAAACGGATGACCGGTTATTCCCAGCAACAGGCTGTTGGGAATGAGCGAGCGCAGGCCGTTATACTCCGTCCATTTGTGGCGTTTGTCGCCGAGACGCTGAGCCGCGCCGACTCCGCCGCCCTTCCAGCTCGCCCGCAATTCGTTAAAGGGAAAGCTAAGCGCGGATTTTAGCCAAAGCTCGGTCTGCCCGTTTGGCGAAACGCCCCCCTCCGTTATGTCGTCCAATCTATAAAATCTGTTGTCGGCCGCGTCTTGCTTAAAGCCGTCTACGCCGTACTTTTTTATAAGTCCGCCGACTACGCCGATAAACCATTCATAGGCCTTAGGCGACGACATATCGAGAACCGCGCTCGTCGCGTCCCACCACTTGCGCATGGCGACGTTGCCGCCGTTGTCTCTCACAAGGCAATTATTTTGTTTGAGATATTCAAAGGCGGGAGCCTTGGGGCTGACAAACGGAACAATCCACAAAATGACCTTAAAGCCCATTTTGTGCAGCTTGTCGACCATGCCCTTAGGGTCTTTAAAGGCGCGGCTCTTAAACTCCCAGTCGCCGAAGGTTCTCTGCCAGCCGTCGTCTATGATTATCTCGCCGGCGGGCATTCCCTTTTTGATTATGCTCTCGGCGTATTTTATTACGCCTCTTTGGCTCTGAAAGCGTTTCAGCTCTATCCACGTACAATATTGCGGAATCTTAAACATTAATTCGTCCGGCATATTGCCGTCGGGCGGAAAGTGCGCCTTTGAGGCGGCGAGATACGCGCCCTTGAGCGTGCCGAAGCCCTCATAAAGCCCTATCTCCGCGGTATCCGACTCCGCCGTCACCTTGCCCTTGTCAAAGCGGATAATATACCCGTCCTCCGACCAGACGTATCTGCCCTTGCTGCTTACAAAAAAAGGCGTCGATTGGTCGCCGAACCCCGAAACGCTGTCGTTCTTGTGAACGCTTTCGGAATTTACCGGCATACTCACACCGTCGCCTATCTGTCCGCCGTACCAATACTCGCCGTCGAGCATGTCAAAGCTTAAATTATACTTCATTGCAACCCTTCCCCTTTTTTTGTTTTTTATTTTTGGCCGCCGCCCTAAGCTCCGGACGACCCCTATTGTAAAGATATATATATTTTACAATATAATAGGCGAAAATGTCAATTTATTATAATGTATAAAAATTTCTTTGTCCGCAAAAAGGAGTGAATTACATCAATAAATTACACAAATTTTTAAAAACCTATTGCAAAGAGCAAAAAAACGTGATATACTTAACACTAATGTAAAAATACAAAAAAAAATACTCGCATCAACTTTTTTAGATAAGGGGTTTTTGTAATGAGCAAGCTAACGGACAAAATCGCGGCAAAGATACTCGGACACGACTCGACTCACGAGGTTCCAAACAAAGAAATGCTAAAGTACGCGGCGGGAATTATCGGCCAAAACAACGCCGTCTCCTTAATCGCCTCATGGTTTCAATACTTTTGCATCAGCGTTCTCTATATGAATCCGCTGATTTTAGGCACGGTACTGTCGATTTCCAGGGTTTGGGACGCGGTAAACGACCCGATCGTCGGCAGTATCATCGACAAGCACACCTTCAAAAACGGCGAAAAGCTTCGCCCGTGGCTCAAGCTTACGCCTATTCCGATGGGAATATTGCTCGTCATCCTCTTTACCGATTTTCATCTGCCTCAAACCTATCAGCTCGTCTTTATAGCCGTATTTTATTTCTTATTCGACTTTCTCTATTCCTTTCAGGATATCGCCCAATGGGGTATGACGGCCATGATGGCGACCTCGTCAAAGGAACGCGAAAGAATTTCTCAGCTCGGACGCTTCGCCGCGACCGTCGGCACGTGGCTGCCGGGGCTGATTCCGGTATTAATCCCTATCGCCGTCGGTCTCGCGCCCGATTTCGGCGTAAGCGAAAACACAATGGAAAAAAACATTTTTTTCATATTCGCCGTAGTATTCGGCTTCGGCGGAATGCTTTTGTCGAGAATGGGTCACGCTGCAAGGGAGCGCGCGCCGGCAAAAAAGGTCGAGGGCAACGTGCTCGCGGGGCTAAAGCTGATATTCAAAAACAAAATCGTCATGCTGCTGGTTTTGAGCAGCGTCTTGGAGCAGTGCACGCTGGTTCTCGATCAAATTTATTTCTTTAAATACATGGTTTCCTTTAACATACTCGGAATGGAAATCGACGGCATGACGTCGAGCTTTATATTCGGGCTTCTCGTCGGTCTGCCGGGAACCTTTACAATGCTCCTCGCCGTCAAATTTTCGCGCAAGGTCGGCGGCATGAAAAACGTCATCGTCATCGCCGTCGTCGCGACGATAGTCTGCCGTATGCTGGCGTATGCCGTCGGCTTTTCGGGCTTGTCGATTGTCTTTACCGGCATACTTCTCGCCATAGCGTCTATTCCGACAAGCATGAAAGGCATAGCCACGACCGCGCTTTGGTGCGACAGCCTCGACTACATAGAGCTAAAACACGGGCAGAGAAACGACGGCAGCGTATTTGCCATGCAAAACTTTGTGTCAAAAATCGGAGGAGCTATCAAAACCTTTCTTGTCGGCGTAACCTTTACCATTCTCGCGTTCAGCGCAAAAGCCGCCGACGCGGGCGAGCCTATGAGCGACGCCTTCGCCCAATATTCGTGGCCGATATTTATTCTCGGTCCGGTATTCGGCTCGATGCTTGCTCTCATTCCCCTGCTCTTTTTGAAGCACAGCAAAAAACAGCAAATGCAAATAGAGGAGGAGCTAAAGCTAAAGCGTCTCGTTCGCCAAATATTCGTGACCGATATTTATTCTCGGCCCGGTATTCGGCTCGGCGCCGGCTCTCATTCCCCTGCTCTTGTTGAAGCACGGCAAAAAAACAGCAAATGCAAATAGAGGAGGAGCTAAAGCTAAAGCGTCTCGAAAGAGCCGCCGCCGAAGCCGCCGCGACTGCCGAAGCCGGAGGCGCGGAGTCATAAGGCGCGATTTTATCGCCGATAAATAAAACTCACGCAAAAAAGCTTTCATACAAAAGCGCGTTTTTTTTAAACACGCCTGTTTATCAATATGTTGCCGTATATGATTTCGCGTCTGTTTTTTAGATAAATATCGTTTTTTTTGGGCGAATTTTCAAAAATCAAGAGGTCGTCCGCTTCGATTATATTGCGAGTGCCGCGGTTTGCGTATTCTATCGTAAAATCGACAAAAACCGCCGTGATATTAAGGCCGCAAAAAATCGCCGCCGCCTTTAGCATTACGTCCGATTCCTTTGTGTATCTCTTGTCCGATATGTATATCAGCCTGTCCGCGCCGCCGAGAGCCAGCGCGGTTGCGCATTCGGGAAAAAAAATATCCTCGCCTATCAAAATTCCCAGCTTTCCGACGGCGGTTTCATATATCTTTAGATTGTTGCCGAGGGTCAGCTCCGAATGCGTCTTGTGCGTCTGATCTGATACGCCTAAGATGTTGCCGTTGCTGATTATTATCGCCGTATTATAATATTTGCCTAGCAGACGCGACACCGTGGCGGCGATCATGACTATGTTTTTTTCTTGCGACAGCCCCACATATTTTTTTAATTCGCCCGTCTTGCCCGTCACCTCCGATATATAATTAAAATCGCCCGTAGTTCCGAAACCGGCTATGAGAATATCGCCGTCCTTTAACATGTTTTTATACTCGCATATTTCGTCCATTACGCTCTTGTCCGTAACCGTCACAATATTCATGACCCACCGCCAAGCCCGCAAAAATCCGCCGTCAAGGCCGCCTTTACGGTTTATGCTCCATAATATGCGGAAACAATTTTGAGTGTTAAAGCGTGAGAGGGGGGCGGTGGGCTATACCGCCCCAATTTTTTTAAGTTTCTTTATTCATCGCCCCACACAACGGGACAATCTCCGTTCCAATTGTCAACCCAGCCGTTAGGCTTAGCCGCCGCTATCACTTCTGTGTATATCGTTAAATTATGGCAGCCCTCGAATACTCTATAGCCTATGTCAATGACACTATTCGGTATTGTTATTGACTCTAAATTGTAACACCAATAGAACGCATAAGTGCCTATGCTCGTCACTCCGGTAGGTATCTCTATCGAAGTTAAACTTGTGCAGTAGTAGAAGGCATAAGCGCCTATGCCCGTCACGCTACTCGGGATTACATAACTATTCCCCTCCTTGCCGGCAGGATATAATATTAACTCCGTTATAGCTTTATTAAACAATACTCCATCTATACTGCTATAGTTCGCATTTCCCACAGATACCTCTATTGAGACCAAACTATTACAATTCCTGAACACAGATTGGCCTATGCTCTCCACACTACTCGGTATCTCTATTGACTCTAAGCTACTGCAGTTTGCGAAGGCTCTGTCGCCTACGCCTACCGTATCGTCTCTCAATACCGCGTTCGTTATCGTTCCCTTATATCCTACCACCCATTTATCGGCATATGCTACACTGTTGTCCGACGTATTGTTCCATATTCCCGTATCCCTAAACGCCTCTTCGCCTATGCTCGACACCTTATAAAAAGGGCATACCCATTATAAATTTGTATTAATAAACCTATAAATTATATTGATTTCTTGTTTAATTTTTCCGTCGGAGCGTTTCGGGTAGCCGATTTCTA
>JAISRB010000004.1 GCA_031273825.1 Clostridiales bacterium | reverse complement strand
CGTCAGATTGCCCTCGGGATATTTTTTGCCGGGCGCGGTGTAACGCTCTATGACATACGCGCAGTTTTCGGGCTTTTTTGCCGTCGTCTTGCTTATGCCGACGGTATATCCGACGCCCGAGGCGTCGGGCGCGTAATCGGCCGCTAAGTCCGCGTCCTCAGGGCTTGCGTCGACGCCCCAGATTTCCTTTATCTCGTCGACGGTGTAGACCTTGGCGTGGATTATGCTCTTTAGGCTCTTGATGTCGCCGGCGTTGCAATTGTCGGGAAAAATCTCAAAGGGCGGACAGACGGTTATTTCGACCTCGCCGTCGTATATATATTCCCCGTCGCCGTTCTGTCCCGACGGCGCGCCCTTGTTTTGATTCCAGCCGATTTTATAAAAGCACGTGCCGCAAAGCTCGGCCCACATGGCGGCCTGGTTTATCAGCGTCTCTATCTCGGCGCGGGAAAAGACCGACGACAAAATTCGCGAGGCGAATTTCGCCGTGTTTATGTCGTCGTCAAACCCCGTCGCCGGCCTGATATTGACGTTTGGCTTTAGCGCGCTGAGCTTGGCGAGCCTCGTCTCTATTATCGGCGCGATGTGATTAAAAACCTCGCGTTCCTGCCAATAATAGAGCCTGCCTGCATCGTCTATATCGCCGTCGGGCGTTATCTCCGAAAACTGATTGCCTATAAAAAAATTCATATTGAGCCGCCATTGCAGCTCAAAGCTTTTTCTCGCCTCGCGCCGCTTTTTGAAATCGCTTATGACGTCCCTTACGATATCCTCATAAAACTCGGCGCGCTTAGGCTCTCTCTTTATGTCCTTCGGCATCGGCTACCCCTTTTTGCCGTCGGCGGCCGCGCTTTCCTCTTTGTCCGCGGATTTGCTTTTAAATTCCGCATTCAAAAAG
The DNA here is from genome assembly GCA_031273825.1 of Clostridiales bacterium. Taxonomy (GTDB): domain Bacteria; phylum Bacillota; class Clostridia; order Christensenellales; family JAISNN01; genus JAISNN01. Next base: position 9,425 of record JAISRB010000004.1, on the reverse strand, counting down.
CCCGACAGGCTTTCGGCGCATCCGCGGCATAGATATAAGCGTCCGTAAACCGTCGCGTCCTCCCGCCCGAAGGAATAGACGGCTCTTTGCCTGCACAGCGGCGCGCCGCACCCGACGTTTGCCGCGCCGTTTAATTTGATAAAAGTGTTTTTCATTTTCGTCTCCTTTTTTCTTTTTTTTATTGCCGTTTGTTTTTTTTGCGCGTTTTGCCGATTCCGACGCTTTCCGTCGCGGGCGGGTTGACCAGCCGTTCCAGCTCCGTCATCAATCTTTCCTTTTCTTTGAGCAGCTCGTCCGTCGAATAGTCGGGGTAGCCGCCGTCGCCGATAAATTCGGCGATGGTCTTGACCGCGCCGACGTCCGGCGGAACGTCCTTATATATGACCTTTCTCTTGCTCAAAACCGGCGTATTGCTTTCGTCGACGACAAACTCGTCGACGACCTCCTTAGTCTCGTAGCCCTTGGCTTTTTTCATCAGCGCATTCATTAAATCCTCGTTCACATTTTTCACCTCCGCATTTTTAGCGCGTATTTTTCTCCTTTCTTTTTATAGCCTTATAGAGATCCTCTTTGTCTTTTTGAACCGCGTTTTTTTTGTTAAACGGCGAAAGATTCGGCGACGGCTTTGACATGACGTAATATCTGAATTCGTCAAGCGAATGGTCGTCTCTCTTTATCGGCGAATCACCGCCGCCCCAAAAATAGCTCTTTAGCTCCCTTATGAGGTTTACGCAGTTTCTGAATATATATATCGCGGGCGGACGTCTGTTGAGTATGCTCTTGACGGTGGCTATTCCCGAAAAAAGCTCCTTGTTGACGTTGGTGTTGACCAAAATTCCCTTGTCAAAAAACAGCTCCGAGACGCTTTTTGAGCTTGCGAGGGTATGCTGATTGGCCGCGCTGTCTATGAGCGCGCAAAGCCTGCCCTTGCCGTCTCTCCTCCAGCCGACAGCGTCGGCGGTCTCAAAGATTTTTTTTGCGTGGTAGTCGATATCTCTCCCCTTTTCATAATGCTCCGCGACGACATATATTACGCCGTCAAAATCAACGGCGTAAAAGTGACAGCTGAGCGGATTGTTAAGTCCTGGGTCTATCGATATGTTGTCCTGCCATTCCGTAGGCACGTCAAACGGGTCTATAACGTGCAGACCCTCGTCGAATTCGGGGTATACAAGCCCGCCCGCCGCTCTGAATTTGCCGTATTTGCGACTCTCTAAGACGTCGTCGGAAAAGGTTTCGCTCATCAGCCTTATTTCGTCGGGGTCGAGGTACGGATTATCCGCCCACTGCATTTCCGTATGCCATACCTCCCGGTTTCTACGTTTGTTGAGATATATTTCGTCGTATATAAACGTAAGGCCTTTTAGCGGAGTCATGGTGCAAAATATATCTCCCCTCTTGTCAAAAACCCTCATGCGGCATTCCTCGTATATGTCGCGCGGCGGCTCCTCGTCAAACCATACAAAGTCGAGGCTTGCTCCCTGAAACTTTTCTCTGCCCTGCTCGCAGCTTTTGAACGACACGCTCGACAGTCCGCCGAATACGTTTTTGACGATGATTTTTTCGATTATTCCGTATTCGGGCGCGCTCTTTGCGCCCTCCGACATTATGACGTCGGCAATCCACTCCTTTTTTAGATATTTAAGAAGCTTTTTTTGCGCCACCTCTCTTTGCACGTCAAAGGATACCGAAACAATCCAGCCGTCAATGTCCTTTTTATTTTCGCGGAACGGGTGTATGCCCCTCAGCATGTAGACGCACTCGACCGCCCCGCACTCGGTCTTGCCGCTCCTGTTGCCCCCGAACACAAACCTTACGCGCTTGCCGCATTGGTGAAAGAGCATTTGCTTTAGATGAATTTTGCCGCGGTTATAGTTTTCGAGCTTGCCGCTTGCGCGCTTTTCTATTTCGCGCTCGACGGCGAGGATTTTTTTTAACACGGGAAGCTCGCGCCCGTCGGTTTTTTTCTCGTTATTCAACATATTCCCCCACTCAAGCCCTCTCTCTTTTTTTTACGGCAAAAAGTCATAATAAACCGCGGCGGCAATATAATTGTAAAGACCGCAGATCCCGCGCCTTTGGTTTGCCGTCAAATTTTTTTCGCGCAAATCCCGCATAATCCTCAAAAATTTGGCTATAATCGGAATTACTAAATCAACGCCGTTGATTACAATAGAATATCATAGCCCTCCATCTCACATTACACGGAGCAGATCATGAAAAGAATCGCCTACGCCCTACTCGCCGCGCCGTCGCTAATCCTTTGCGTTTTATTCCCCGCGCCGCCGACGGCGGCCTCTTATGCCGACGGGCAAGCCAAATACGCCGTCATAGCCGACGACGGAGTTATGCTATACGGCATAAACCGTTTCTACGAGTATATTCCGCTGTTCGCCGTACCCAAAACCTACTATGTCGAATACGCCGGCTCCAACGCCGACTATCACATAGTCAGGTATATGGACTTAAAGTCGGAGCTGGGCATGGCCGACCTTTTTGTGCTAAAGGGCGCGATAAGGACGGGAGAGAACGACCTCATAACCGTCGCCTCGCCCTATCCCTCCGTCGTCGTGCGCAACAGCCTTGGCGGCGAGGTGCTGCGCCTAAGCCCGAGCCAATCCGCCGCCCCGTCCGCGACCTTGACTAACGCCAACTCCGCTCTGAAATATTACGGCTCGATAACGGCCGAGGACGGCTCAGTCTGGCACTACGCGGGCTACGGCGGCGCGGCCGGATATATTCAAGACTCCGCGCTCGTCGAGCCTCCCGTCGTTCCGCTTCACCCGAACGCCCAAGCCGTAATACCGCAAAATCAAGAAAAAAGCGGCTTGTCCGGCGACACGCGCGTCATGACCGTCATAATCGCCGCCGGAATAATACTCCCCGCCGTCCTGATTTTTCTCCTGATGTTCCGCCCGGGCAGACGCAATATAGTCCGCTCATCGGCCTCGCTGCGCCCGTCGGACGCGCCTAAGAGCCGCCCCCGTGAATACCGCGCGCCGCGCTACTTCGCGAGCAACCGCGCCGCCGCCCGTCCGCGCGGCGGCGATTTCGGCGGCGGCGATTTTGACGGGGAGCGCGGCGGCGGCGACCTCGGGCGCGGCGGCCGCGACTACGGCGAAAACGGGCGCGGCGGCGAAAAGTATAACGGCTACGGCGGCAGGTTTCCCTACGACAAATATTGACGCGGATAGGCTAAGCGGCAACGCCTATACGCTTACGGCTCTATTATATATTTTTTCGGAAAGGCTCGATATATAGGCGTCGTCCTTGAAGTATTCCCAAAACCACTCCTCGTCAAAGCCCTTTATCCGCATATGATAGGCCATAGCGTCAAGCGCGCCGCCGTATTGTCTAAAAACGGCTCTGAGATTAAGTCCTAACCCCGCGGCTATTTCCTCAAAGGGCACGCCGTCAAAGCGGCTTTTGACAATTGTTTGGGCGTCGCCCTTTAGCGCGGCGACGGCGTCGTCGGCTATACATTTCAAATTGATTAGCTTTGATTTTCTCGCCGTCTTTTCGGAAAGGACGTCAAATAATGACATGCAATCGTTTTTGTAACTGTTTGAGGCGGCCTTGTCGACAAACCTTTCTAAGGCCTCTACGAGAGTGGGAACTCCCCTGTAAGCCGCGACGACAACCTTGACCCATAAATTTTTTGATTCCATTTAAAAAAGCTCCTTTGCATATAGTTATACCATACCGCATCGATAAAAGACAATATCTTATGTCATTTTTTTTGAATACTCTTTTTATTTTTATTTCCGCGTTTTTTAAAAAATATGTTTTCCGGGTCTCCTCGGAGATAACGTCTTATATCCTCGGAGCTTATTTTCCGCGCTTTTTTTTAAGAGAACCATATGTATTCTCCCGACTTTTTTTATAACCTTTTGTTTACCGTGTTTTGAAATTGCTTTTTATCATATATTTTTGAAATGCGATAGGCTTAGACGTTTTGCCTTTACGTCTTTGTGTATTCTACCACATAATACATGTCGGTTTTTGTCATATATTGTCGAAAAACTTCCGTTTTATTGTCGAAATTTATCGTATTTTATCGAACTTTATAATATTTTGTCGAAAACGCAATAAATAATATGACGCCGTTTTGCGCGTTTGACGCGAAGGCAAAAAAATAATAGCCGCGATAAGGAAAAAAACGCCCCGAAAAACTTGCTTTATTTTGTATTTATGCTATACTATTAAAGAAAAAAATTGCAAACCTAACGGGCTTGTCTTAAAATTCCGCGTCAAAAATATTCAAAATATTCAGGCGGCGCGTTTTTTTTTAGTCGGCTCGAATAAAAATAAAAAAGCTTTACGGGTGAAATATGAGACTTGACAAATTTTTGAAGGTATCGCGGCTGATAAAACGCCGCGCGGTCGCAAACGACGCGTGCGACGCGTCGCGCGTCGACGTCAACGGACGGCCCGCCAAGCCCTCTAAGGAGCTAAAGGTCGGCGACAGGGTGACGGTGAGATTCGGCGAAAAGGCATTGAGCTTTGAGGTGCTGTCGATAGCCCCCGCAATCAAAAAAGAGGACGCGGAGGCAATGTACAAAATTATCTAAAAGCAATCCTTCTTTATCCTTTCTATTTCGTCCAATTCCGCCGCGCTAAAGCCTTCCTTATCCCGAGACGCGAGAAAGCGACCGACAAGAGTACTCCTCTCCGGCGAAATCTTTAGCTTAGTCGCGGCGATAAAGGCCGCCGCCGTCATGACGATGACGGGAATCATTATGACGAGCCTAAGCCCCCACACCGCGCCCTCGGTCTGGTCAAACCTCGTGACATAGCCGGTCAGTTGATCGGTTTCGGGCGGTTTAAACTTGACAAGCTCCAAAACCCAGCCCGACAGGCCGATGGCCACCGCCGACGTGCTTTTTCTTATAAAGGTCATAACGCCGCTGAACGCGCCGGCGTTGCGCTTGTTAAACTTCAATTCGCCGAGGTCTACGACGTCGGGAAAGATATACCACGGCATGAGCTGACAGCCCGACATGCCCAGCCCTATCAGGACGGCTATAGGCAAAATGAGATAATCGCTAAAGCCCTTAGGGTAGAGGCACAGGGAGACTATTCCGACGATATAGAGAGGAATTCCGACGCGGAACAAAAACGCCTTGGAGCGCGTTTTCATAAGCTTGTTGTGCAGAGGAATCGTCGCGGCGTAGGCGACCATTATGACTACCAAAATTATAAACGAGCTGAATTTTTGAACGTTAAGCCCGTAGGTCGCCATATATATGATGTTGGCCGTAATCAAATCCATGCAGGTAAACGCCGTAAAATACATTATGACGAGCAGCAAAAAGGCTTTGAGCTTCAACGGTCTTACAAATTCCTTTATCGAAAACTTGTTTTTTTCCTCGGGTACGGGCAATCTCTCCTTTGTGAATACCGCCGTCATGACGAGCGGCACGCCGTAGAGCAGGCCGAAGCCGAATATCATCATGAGGCTGAACGCGCCGACCTTCATGCCTCCCTTCTGCAATATCTCGACAAGTATGATAGGCACGCCCGCCGAAATCGCGCCCGACAGCATAGACACGACCATGCGGACGGTATTCATTTTGTTGCGCTCGGCGGGGTCTGCGGTCATCTCGGTCAAAAGCGACGAATAAGGCACGCCTATGACCGTCGAAACCGTCGAAAAGACCAGATAAGCAAGCAGATAGACGACGTACTTAAACGGCGTGAACTGCACGGTATAGAGCGGAATAAAAAGCAACGCGAGAGAAAAGGTTATAAGCAGACCGCCCGCGAATATAAAGGGTCTGCGCCTGCCCCATTTTGTGCGCGCGTTGTCGCTGATTACGCCCATCAATGGGTCGCTTATCGCGTCCCAAATTTTGGCCACCATGACTATGGAGGCGGCAAGCCCGGGGTTTAATCCGTTGATTGCGAGATAGACGACGTAGACGGCGGTTATCATGCCGCCCGCGCCGCCGCCGAAGAAGTCGCCGAGCGCGTAACAAAATCTCTCAAAGGGTTTGATTTCCGCGCCGCCGATTGCGCGGTCCGCCGCGTTTAAGCCTGTGCTTTTCATTTTAACTCCCGCGCTATTTTTTTAGGTCTTAGCTTTGACCTTAATAATGCAGCGAACGCGTAACGAGCGCGTTTCCCCTTGGCAGGGCGGCGCGTGACTACGCGCCGACCTATTTAATAGCTTATGTCGAACACGAGGCTTTCGCCGATTATCTTGTCTCCGTACCACGTTACCGTCTCGTCGCCGTTCCACGCTTGCACGCTCTTTTTGTAGTTTGAGGCGAACACCTCGCCGTATAGCTCAAGCTTTGTCGGCTTAGACTTCTTTGACGTGTAGCAATAGGTATAAGACGACACGCCCGAAATCTTTTCCCACTCAAAGCGCAAATCTTCTCCGAAGCCCTTTACATAATCGACGCTGCTTTTTTGGTAAGCGACCGATGGCAAAAGAGGCGTTTCTATACCGTCCGAAACGTAATAGCTTGTGAGAGACGACACGACGCTCGAAAACCATTTTTTTGTCTTTGTTGCAAAGACCGCGTCTATGTCGGCGTCGGCAAAATAACGGAATAATATATTGCCGTAACCCATATTCAAAACCGCCGAATTCCGTCCGCTCAAAAAAGCGTCGTATCCGCCGATATCGCCGTCATAGACGGTTTCGCCGCCGAGCTTGACGGTCAGCCGTCCGCCCGAATATGAATACCCGGCGGCCTCGGCGGGCTTGTATACCGGATTTTTGTAGTCGTCGTCTTTGAATTTCGGCAGACCGTTTTCTAATTTTTCCGTTTCGGTCAGCTCGGCTTGCGCCGTGAAGTCGTTTCCGTTCTTTTGAAACGAATAGACAAAGGTCTTTCTGTCGCGCATCTTTTTTTCGGGCATGACGCGCTCCGCCGAATCATAATTGACAAGATATTCGCCCGTCATAGTCAAAACGTAAGAATAGCTTTCGGTTTGATTCAGCGCGTCCCAAAGGACTTTATAATTTTCGGAAAACTTCTCCGCATCGGCTTGCAGTCTCTCGTAATGCTTGGCCTCCGACACGGCGCAGCCGCTCAAAACGACCAAAAAAACCGCGAGACACGCCGCGCAAACGGCGATTTTTATCCTGTTCCTCATACGCAATCTCCTCCCTCGCCTACGGCGGCGTTTTCGTCGCTCTTAGGCGTTTCTATACCGCCGTCATACGGCGTTTTTTCTCCGTTTGCGGAGTCGTCACGACCGTCGTCCGTCTTGTCGTTTTGCGTCGTGACGGCGGCCTTTTCTCTCTTTTGCTTGAGACTGTCGGTAATCTCCTTCATCTTTTTGGCGTTTAGCTTATAGAACAAAAGCGGCAACGCGGACAATAGATTTAAGACGGCGGGGATTATGGTAAAAATCATGAATATTCCGCTTTTTGTAAAGGCAAGCTGATAGGGCGAATGCCCGTTTATCGACGACAGCGGCGTAGTAAACAAGAAAAAGCTCAAAAGCCCCGCGAGGACAAAGTCTTTGAACGCGCTCGAAACCTTGCCTCTCAGCGATATCAAAGCAAAGGTTATGCCCTCGTTTCTCTCGCCGGTTTTGTCCTCCCAATAGTCGAGCGTATCTATCGCCATAAAGTGCGGAACGACGTTCAAAAGCCCGACGGGAAACATGGCGAACGCCATCAATACGGCGGTGACAACCCACGAGACCTCAAAGCCCGTCAAAAAGACGACAAAAAGAGCCGCCGAGTGAACTATAGTCGAGGCGATAAATATCTGTCTCGAATCGAATTTTTTTCTCAGCTTAGGCGCAAGCAGCATTCCTACCATAGACGCGACCGCTCCCGGGAGCGCAAAAAATATGTTCAGCGAGCCGTTGGAATATACATACGTCACCATATATATAATCGCCGCAGACACGAGATTTCTAAAAAACGATATCAAAAGCGAGGCTATGAGCGCGGCAAACTGCTTATTCTTAAAAAGATATCTAAAGCCGTCGGTCAGCCGCTGCGGAGCCTTTGTCGACGGAATGCGCTCCTTGACGTTATGCGCGCCGGCTATCATAAATATCGGGGCTAAAACTCCGATTATTATGCCCATCCACATGTAGGTCTGCTTCATGGCCTCGGCGGCTCCCTCTTGCCTTATCGTGCCGAAGTAGAGTATAAACACCGAATACAGCACAAGCGCGGACTGCTCGCCTATCGAGCCTATTATGCGGCTTACCGATATGATTTTTATTCTTTCGGCGTTATTAGGCGACGCGACGGCGGGCAGTCCGTCGAGAGGCACGCCGACCATCGTTCCGAGTATTCCGTAGGCTATGTAGGTGACGTACATATAGGCCGTCTTAAAGGCCGACGGCATACCGCCGACGGGCAAAAACAGCAAAACCGTAATTATTCCGAAAGGAATCGCCCCAAAGAATAAATACGGCCTCATTTTGCCCCATTTCGACTTTGTTCTGTCGACTATAACGCCCATAAAAGGGTCGTTCAGCCCGTCGAATACCTTTGCTATCAAAAACATCAGCCCGACCGACACGGGCGCGATACCCAAAACCGACGTATAAAATATCAAAAGATACCCCTGCGTCAGGCCGACGACCGCCGAAGCCGCAAACTTCGCCATCGAAAACGTCACATAATCCTTCGGCTTCAGATATTTTTTATCGGGTGAAAACACCTCCGCGGCCGTGTTATTCATGCTCGTTCCTCTCTTTTTGTCTCTTTTTGTTCAGTTCGGAGAGATAAAGCTCCCCGTCGAGCGGCAACTCTATGTCGCGCTTCAACCATTCGGAGAGGTAGGCGGCGTTTGATATGGTCAGGCCGTTTATGCCCTCCTCGCCCCGCGCTATCAGCTTGTCGCCAAAAAGCACGGCGCGGCTAAAGTTTCTGAATATGTTTATGTGCTGTCCGACGACCCCGAGCCTGTAGGCGTTTTGAAGTGCGTTCGTGCGGTAAACGTGCTTCTTAAAGGGTATTCTCGGCATGAATTTTTGGTTTGTTCTGTTAAATTCCGACTCCTTGACCGATAATTCCTCAAAGGTCATTTTTTCGGAAAGCAGATTTTGCTCGATGACTATTCTGCCGCCGTCGCCGGATATTTCGAGGCGGTTGGTACCCGGAAAGTCGTGCGTCGAGGTGACGAATACTCCGCTCGCGCCGTTTTTGTATTTCGTATATATAGTCACGTCGTTTTCGACGGCGATGTCGCGGCCTCTGCCCTCCTTGACGTCGGCTCTGACGCTCGTCGGCATTCCGCCCAGCCACTGAAAGAGGTCGAGCTGATGAGGACATTGATTTATCAAAACGCCGCCGCCCTCGCCGTCCCACGTTCCGCGCCAGCCGCCCTGATTGTAGTAGGCTTGCGGTCTGTACCAATTTGTTATAATCCAATTTATGCGCTTGATTTCGCCCATCGCGCCGCAGTCGAGTATGCGTTTTGCCTTTTTGTAGAGCGGGTTGG
>JAISRB010000101.1 GCA_031273825.1 Clostridiales bacterium | reverse complement strand
TATGCTTTTTGCCTTTTTGTAGAGCGGGTTGGAGCGTTGATTATACATAATGCCGAACACCAAACTACCGTTTTGCTTTGCCGTCTCGTTCAAAAGCTCGACGGCCTTAGTATACACCCCGGCGGGCTTTTCGATGAGAACGTGCTTGCCTGCGTTCAACGCCTCTATGGCTATCGTCGGGTGCAGATAGTGAGGCGTGGCGACGACGACCGCGTCGACCGAGGGGCTTTGTATAAGCTCTCTATAGTCGTCAAAGACGGTTACGTCCTTTAGGCTTTGCTTGGCCCATTCGCGCCTGTCCTCCGCTATGTCGCAGACCGCCGTAAGCGCAGCGTTTTTGTCGAGCCCGGCCTTTAGCCGCTTGGCGTGACCGCTCCCCATTTTGCCTATTCCGATTATTCCGTATCTAACCTTTTCCATAAAAAACAAATCTCCTTAAAATTCTATTCGGTTTTGCCGCCGGCGGCGTCTATTATTTTGACGAGATTTTCATACTGCCAGACAAAAACGTCCTTTCTCGTCACGCTCTGCAAGGGCTTTATTCCGTGAGTCTTGTCTATGCCCCTAAATACCCTTCCGTATTTTGTCAAAAGCAAAAACGGCAAAATATAGACGAGCTTTTTTGTTAAGGCGTATTTTGCCGTATGCGGCTCTAAGGTGACAAAGCCGTTATAGCCGCGCGCTTTCAGATCGGCGATAATTTCGGCGATTTTGCCCCGCCCTTCGCCTAACGGAACCTCCACCCCGTCTAAGCAATCCTTCATGTGATAATAGACGGTGTATTTCTTGGTTTTTTGGTAGGCCTCCCACGGGTCTATACCGCACTGAATGTAGTTTGACGCGTCGTAGCAAAGCTTAAAATTAGGGTGGTCGAGCGCGTCATAAAGCTCCAAAACGCGGTCGGGTACGTCGCCGTAAATCTTCTTTTCGTTTTCGTGCAAGAGCGTCACTCCGCTACCCTCGGCTATCTCCAAAAACACGCGCCATCTGTCTATGACCTTGGCCGCCGTTTTAGCGTCGGCCGCGCCGTCGGTAAAAAACGAAAAACAGCGTATATATTCGCATTCGGTCATTTGCGCTATTTTGATAAGCTCCTTTAGCTTGACGCACTGCGCCTTAAACGCGTCGCCGTCGTGCAGCTTTATCTTGCCGATAGGCGAACCTAAGGACGACAGCCTTATTCCGGCTTGGTTAAGCCGCGGCAAAACGCCGCTTTCAAATTCGGCGGCGGTATAGTCGGCGATATTTTTGCCGTCGATTACGCGCGGACACAAATACCGCCCGCCCAGCTCGTTGATAAGCGATATTTGCCCGTCGAGCAAGCCGGTTGCCTCGTCATAAAAACCCGATATCTTGAACATAATCCTTTTGCTCCTCGTTAGTTTATTTTTAGCTTATATTTTTTACCCGCGATTTTACGCGGCGTTTTTTGTTTTCAATCGTTATTCGGCGTTTTTACCGCCGCCCTCTCCGCGTCTATCCTCTCTTGCAGGGCGCGTTCATATTCGTCCGCGTCGAGCGGTAGGGCGACCTCGACGCCCTTAAACGCCGAAAGATAGACGGCGTTTATCAGCGTCAGCGCAAATATTCCCTCCTCGGCGGGGGCGATCAGCTCCTCGCCCTTAGAGATATGCGCGGCGAGGTTTTTTACTGTTCTTAGCTGTTGTCCGAACAACGCGTCGCTGATGATTTTCGCTCCGTAAAAATATCTCCTCACGCGCTTTTTGACCTTGCCGTAGCCGTGGGCCGTCTCGGCGTTGACCGCAGACTCGGGCTTGTCAAACAACACGGCTCTCATAGAGTATTTGCCGAGCGTCAAACGTCCGCGCTCTCCCGCGATTTCTATTCTGTTCGCGCCGTCAAGCTCGTGTCCCGACGCCGAAACAAGACATTTTGCCCCGTTCGCGTAGCGAAAGACCGCCGTAACGTCGTTTTCCGCCGTTATTTCTCTGCCGACCGTCGCAATCTCCGCCGAAACGCTTACGGGCATACCCGTCAGCAGCTGCAAAATGTCGAGCTGGTGAACGCATTGATTTATCAAAATACCGCCGCCCTCTCCGCTGTATGAGGCTCTCCACGCGTTGTTTTTGTAATACGCGTCGGAGCGGTACCAATCGGTTACGATAAAATTCGCGCGCTTTATGCCGCCTATCGCGCCGCCGTCTATCAGCTCCTTTGCCTTTTTGTAGACGTTGTTAGTCCTCTGATTATAGCCGATTGCGGCGAGCTTTTTGCCGTCCTTTTCGCCGTGAAGCTTGAGATATTCATTGAATTCCTCCGCTTGCTTGAGGGTGACGGCGACGGGCTTTTCGATGAGCGTATATTTGCCGCGCTCCAAAAAGAAACGGGCTATGCCGGTGTGGAAATAGTGGGGTACGGCTATTATAACCGCGTCAAAATCGACCCTTGCCGCCATTTCCTCATAGTCGCTAAAGCGCGCAACCCCCGCGGCTTTTTTTGCAAAGCTTGCGAGAGCGTCCTCGGATATATCAGCGACGGCGGCAAGCTCCGCGCCCTTAACCCTCCCCTTATAGAGGTTTAAGGCGTGAACGCTTCCCATTCTGCCGACGCCGACGACGGCAAACCCGATCTTCTTTTTCATAATAAATAGGCTCCCGTTTACGCCGTATCTAAACTCCCGAATACGCGCTAAAGCCGCCGTCTATCGGCAGTACTATTCCCGTAATAAAGCCGCTCTCGCCGTCGTCGGTCAAAAACCTGACCGCGCCGAGCAATTCCTCCGGCTCGCCGAATCTCCCCATCGGCGTATTTCTCAATATCTTATCGGCCCGCGCCGTCGGCTGTCCGTTTTCGCCGTAGAGCAGACCCTTGTTTTGATTGGTAACAAAAAAACCGGGAGCTATCGCGTTTACGCGTATTCCCGATTTTGCAAAATGCACGGCAAGCCACTGCGTGAAGTTGGACACCGCCGCCTTTGCCGCCGAATACGCCGGTATTTTTGTCAGCGGCTTATAGGCGTTCATAGACGATATATTTATAATATTGCCCTTTCCGCGTTCGGCCATTCCTCTCGCGAATACCTGCGTCGTCAAAAAAGTTCCCTTAAAGTTGAGGTCAAAGACAAAGTCCACGCCCTTTTCCGTGAGGTCAAAAAAGCTCTTGGCGGACTCCTCCTTTTCGGGCGAATAAAACTCCGCGTCCGTCGTCGCGGACGGGTGGTTTCCCCCCGCTCCGTTTATCAAGACGTCGCATTCGCCGAACCGCGCCCTGACGCGCTCTAACGCGGACTCGAGGCTTTCCTTGCTCAAGACGTCGGCGGCAAAGCCGCCCGCAACAAAGCCCCCGGCCGTCAGCCCCTCGGCTTTTTGACGCGCCGCGTCGCCGTTTAAGTCGAGAAGGGCGACGTTAGCCCCCCGCCTCGCAAAATCCTCGGCGATTACGCCGCAAAGGACGCCCGCCGCGCCGGTTATAACTACGGTTTTATTCATAATATAAGGTCTCCTTTATGCAAAGTCCGCCGACAAAAAAGAGCGTTGATTGCGGCGGTTTTTTGTCAAATCGACAACGCCGGCCGTCAGGTGCACAGTACCTTTGCTATTTTATACAAGTCCTCGTGTCCTTTGTTTGTCCTTGCGAGAGCGACGGAGTATTCCTCGTCGACTATCTTGTTGTTTCTTATTCCGACGACCTTGGCGACCTTTAGGTCGTCGTCCGCAAGCAGGAGGTCGACGGCGCGGACGGCAAACCTTGCGGCGAGTATTCTGTCGGCCATCGACGGAGTGCCGCCGCGCTGAATGTGCCCTAATCTCGTCGTTCTTATCTGAACTCCCGTTCTTTCTATTATGACCTTTTGCAGAGCCTCGGCGTTTCCCGCGCCCTCGGCCATAACTATGATGTTAGACAGCTTGCCCTTCTTTTTGTTGGCCATGATATTTTCGCAGATTTCGTCCTCGGAAATCGGCTTTTCGGGAATCAAAATAGTCTCCGCGCCGCCCGCAAGCCCCGCAAAAAGGGCGATATCGCCGCAATGCCGCCCCATGACCTCGACAATGTTAGCGAGGTCGTGAGAGGTCATCGTATCTCTCAAATTGTTTATCGCCGACAGCACGGTGTTGACCGCCGTGTCAAACCCTAACGTATAATCGGTGTAGGCGAGGTCGTTGTCTATGGTTCCGGGGATTCCCGCGGACGGAACTCCGCAAAGCTCAAAAAGCTCGCGCGCCCCTCTAAAGCTTCCGTCGCCGCCTATTATGACAAGCCCCTCTATGCCCCTTGCCCTCATGCTTTCGGCGGCCTTTTTCATACCCGCCTCGGTTGCAAATTCACTGCAGCGCGCCGTCTTTAATATCGTGCCGCCGCGCTGTATGATATCGGACACGCTGCGTCCGTTCATCTCTCTTATGTCTCCGTTTATCAGCCCCTCATAGCCCTTTTCTATGCCGAATACCGTCATGCCGTTGGCTACGGCGTAGCGAACCACCGCTCTTATACAAGCGTTCATTCCCGGCGCGTCGCCGCCGCTTGTCAAAATTCCTATGCTCTTCATACAATCGCTCCTCCGCTTTTCCCGTCAGGCTCCGCGCGAAAGCAAAGCCCCTCTCCCGTTTTAACGGCGCGCCCTTTGGCCGCTTATTTTATATTTTAACAAATGCGACAAAAAAAGTCAATGATTTACGCAAGCTTTCGCATTTTTGTCGGGCAAACGCCTTTTCATGCGTTCGCCCCGATTTTATGCATAACCTTCCGCCAAAGCCAAAAATTTCTTGAGTACCTCCATTTTTTGCTTAGAATTCATATTTTTGACGTTAAAGACGAGCGTAGGCGTTTTTTCGTTGCCTGTCAGCAGCATATTTTTTGACTTTGAAATGACGCTTATCAGCTTTGCGCGGCGCGTAAAGGCGTTGTTAAAGACTATGCCGAGCCCCTGCGAATTTATCATGATTCTCACGGCGTCGATTTTTGCCGCCGCGTTTTTGACGACGGCTATGTCTATCAGATTGAGAAGAGCTAAAGGCGGGCTTCCGTAGGCCTCGGTCAGCGTCTTGATATATTGCTCCTTTGCCGCCTCGCCGTCTATTCTCGCTATTTGAGAATAGGCCTCGACTCTCTGCTCCGCGCTCATATATTTTTCGTCGATATACATATCTATGTCCGCGTCAAATCTGATTTCCGTCTCCCTTATCCTCGCGGCCTCGGCCCCCGCTTTCGCCTCCTCGCCGCCTCTTATTTCGCCTATGGCCTCCTTTAGCATTCTGCTATACATCTCATAGCCGACCTTTTCCATATGTCCGTGCTGTTCCGCGCCGAGAACGTTGCCTGCTCCGCGTATTTCGAGGTCGCGGCGCGCAAGCTTGTAGCCGCTCCCGAAGTCGGTATAATCCATTATCGCGTTGAGCCGTTTCATGGCGTTTTCGTTCATGACGCGGTTTGGCGCATAGGTAAAATATGCCCGCGCCGTCAGACCGCTCCGCCCGACGCGCCCCCTCAGCTGATAGAGCGTCGCAAGCCCGAGCCTGTCCGCGTCGCATATTATAATGGTGTTGGCGTTGGGCAAATCAAGCCCGTTTTCTATAATAGTCGTGCATATCAATATGTCGGCCTCGCCGTTATAAAAGGCCGTCATCTTTTCGTCGAGCACGTTTCCGTTCATACGACCATGAGCGACGATAATTTTTATGTCGTCGCCGCCCTCAAAAAGGCGCGAAACCGCAGAGGCAAAGCCGTCTATATCCTCGACCCTGTTATACAAAATAAAGGTCTGGCCGCCTCTTGCCTTTTCTCTCAAAACCGCGTCGGTTATCAGTCCGTCCGAATATTCCGTGACGTATGTTTCGACGGGTATTCTGTTTTTAGGCGGCGTTTCGAGGAGGCTTATGTCGCGTATTCCCGACAGCGACATGTGCAAAGTGCGCGGTATCGGCGTCGCCGAAAGCGTCAGCACGTTTACGTTGTTTTTTATCGTCTTGATTTTTTCCTTATGCTCCACGCCGAAACGCTGCTCCTCGTCGAGAACCAAAAGCCCGAGGTCTTGAAATTCTACGTCCTTAGACAGCAATCTGTGCGTAGCCGAGACGACGTTTATTGCGCCCGACTTCAGTCCGTCGATGACGGCTGCGATCTCCTCTCTCGTCTCAAAGCGCGAAAGTATTCCGACGTTGAGCTTAAATTCGCGCGTCCGCGCCAAAATCGTATTGTAATGCTGTCGTGCGAGAATGGTAGTCGGGGCGAGTATAGCCGCCTGCTTGCCGTCCATGACGACCTTAAAAATAGCTCTTAAGGCGACCTCGGTTTTGCCGTAGCCTACGTCGCCGCAGAGCAGTCTGTCCATAACCTTTCCGCTTTCCAAGTCGCGCTTTATCGCGTCGACGGCCTCCAGCTGATCGTCGGTCTCGTCAAACTCAAAGCTGTCCTCAAATTCCTTCTGCCATTCCGTGTCCTTAGAATAGACAAAGCCCGCCGCCTTTTCTCTCTTGTCATACAGCTCCAAAAGGCTGAACGCAAGCTGTTTTATCGATTTTTTTACGCTTTCCTTTACCTTTGCAAACTCCGCGCCGCCCATTTTTGACAAATGCGGATTGTCGCCTCCGGTATATTTACTGAGCCTGTCGAGGTTTTCGACGGGAACAAAAAGCGTATCGTCGCCGCGGTACGCGATTCTCCCGTAATCGCGCGAAACGCCGCCCGTTTTGACCTTTTCTATGCCCAAAAACCTGCCTATTCCGTGCGCCTCGTGAACGACAAAATCGCCGACTGCGGGAATATACCCCGTCTTTTTTTTGACGGCGGAAAGCACCTTTTTTTGCTTTCTGAACAGGTCGTTGATTCCTATGACGGCGAGGCGGCTTTTTTCTATCAAAAAGCCGTCCTTGATATCGATCGGCGCGATATATATTCCCTCAAAATCTTGAGGAACGCAGTCCGCGAGCTTTATGCCGGCAAGCTTATCGGCTAAGCCGTCATAGAGCCGTTTTGCGTCGGCCTTATTTCCGCAGCACAAAACCGTCCGTTTGCGGCTTTTTGAAAAGGCCTTGAGGTCGCTTATGAGCGAGCCGAAATCGCCGTAATAGGGCGCGGCCTTGACCGACGGCATATGCAATACCGCATCGGGTATAAAAAACGGATTGAGAGACGAAAGCCTCAAAAAGGCGACGGCGGGATAATCGGAGCATTTTCCGCAGTCCCGCTCGTTTATCGCCGAGTCTTTGTGAACGGGATATACCTCGCCGCTCCTTGTCAGCCCCGCGACGCGCGTATAAAACTCCGCGTATAGACTCTTAAGCCTTTCGTGAATGACGTTCGGCTCGTCATAGACGATTACCGCGTCCGGCGGCAGCCATTCAAACACCGTCGAAAAATTTTCTCTGACAAAGGGTATAATCCACTCAAACCCGCCGTAAGAGCCGTTATAGAGCCGCGACAACGCGCTTTCGGAAATGTTTTTTATACGCGCCCCGTCCGCGCCCTTTGGCGGCTCCTGCCGCTCAATTCTTTCTGCGATTACGCCGATTTGCCCTTCGTCTATTATTATATCGCACGCGGGCGAAATATACGCCTCTCCGAGCCGCCGTATTCCCATCATCGACTCGGGGTCTATGACGCGGAGCGATTCGACCGTGTCGCCAAAAAAATTGACGCGCAAAGGGCTGTCCCCCGCCGCCGCCGGATAGATATCGACTATGTCGCCGCGCCTTGCAAATTCGCCCGGCGCGGATATTTTGTCGGCGGCAAAATATCCCGACGCGACAAGCTCCGCCGTCAGCTTATACAAGTCCTTTTCCTGCCCCTCGCGCAGCTCTATACCGCGCCTTGCAAACAGCGCGGGGGCGGGCAGATACTGCATAAGCGATTCGGGCGAAACGACGAGCGCGCTCAATTTTCCGCGGGAGAGGTCTCTCAAAACCGCCAGACGCTCCGACGCCGTAGCCGCGCTTTCGCCGCGCTTAAAAATCAAATAGTCGTCCTTTGCCGCAAGCGCGGCTACTTTTCCGTCAAAAAAGCACGAAAGCCTCTCGGCCGCGGCCTGCGCGTTCGCCGCGTCGCGGGCGATATACAGCACAAAGCGACGGACAACAGCCGCCGCGTGGGGTCTCGCGCTGTCCGCCGCAGAAAGTACGTTTACCTTTTGGCCGCGCCCGACAATATCTATCAGGTCGCAATAGGCGCGGTCAAGGCTTGCTACGTTCAAAAAATCAAGCATTCTTTTTCATTATCGGCTATATTTTAATATGATAATCACGGCGCTAATTATATTTCGCCATGATTTTTTCAATATTTCTGTCGTATATATATTCCTCCAACGCCTCGGCGGCTCTTTTTGCTGCGTCGAGCAGGGTCTTAAAATCTCCGTCGCCGACCCTCGACAAGACATAGTCGCGCAGAGGAACGTCGCTCGGCTTTCTGATTCCTATTCTAAGGCGCGGAGTATATCCTGCCTTCAAAACTATGTCGCGCATACCGTTGTGCGTTCCCGCGCTCCCGTCCTTTCTTATTCTGAGCGTTCCGAGAGGAATATCCGCGTCGTCGTAGACGACGATTACGTCGCTTTCCTTCGCGCCGTATTTGCCCATAAGCTCCCTTATTCCGTCGCCCGACAGATTCATATAGGTTTGCGGCTTTGCAACGACGATTTTTTCGCCGTTTTTATAATATTTGCCCGTCAACGCCTTGCATTCCTTGTCTTTTAGGCTCAAACCGAGCCTTTTGCAAAGCTCGTCGACGGCGAGAAACCCCGCGTTATGAAAGGTTCGTTCATATTCTGCACCCGGATTTCCCAACCCGACTATCAACAACATTCTATTCTCCAAAAGCCGAATACGGATTTTTTAACAGAAAAAAATCGGCAAAAAATACCGATAATTTTTCCTTTAGGGCAAGCCCTAAACAAGCCTTGACAATAAGCGCGGTTTTTAAAAAAAACTATTTCAAACCGAACGATTTCATAACCCTGTCTAACAATATGACAAATATGTTGTTGTCATACATAATCTTGGCGACGTTAGACTGCTCGATATATTCCATAAACGGCAGCACCGCCGGCTCGGCCGCAAACAGCTTCAAAACGGCAAGCAGACCGTAGAGTATAAAGACTATCAGACACGTCCACACAATCGAGCCTAAAAACTTGTCGATATATTTGAAAACCTTGACCTTGCCTATGACCTTGCCTATAATGCGTCTCAATATCAAAACGACTATAAACGAAGTGACGAGCAGAGCGATAAAGCT
Source organism: Clostridiales bacterium (assembly GCA_031273825.1). Classification (GTDB taxonomy): domain Bacteria; phylum Bacillota; class Clostridia; order Christensenellales; family JAISNN01; genus JAISNN01. The sequence goes on along the minus strand of JAISRB010000101.1, from coordinate 1,100 downwards.
TCCCACATAGCACGCCACAAGGGCTATACGCGGAACAAACGCCTCCGCCATAGTAAAGGCTCCGCCAAAGACGACGTCGCCGTCGGCCGCCACAAGCCTGATTATGATAGACTCGAGCGTACCCGAAAAGACGCTAAACCCGCTGTTTTCCAAAATCTGCGTCAGAGCGACCTCGCCGTTAGACGTATTCAAAAACAGATGCTCGCCCTTCAAAACTATCATCGAATTAAGCTCTTCGCTAAAATTGCCAAAAAGCCCGCTGATTTTTTCCGTCAAAAACGCGCCCGCCTCCGATTCAAACAAATAATCGGCAAGCGCCTTGCAACAAAAGGCGGCGACGGCGACGGAGCCTATAAGCGGCAATATCTTTTTTATAAACTTAAACAGCCCTTGCTGCCAGCCTATAATCAACCCCAAGCACAAAAACAATATGACAACTAAATCAATCAACATAACGGTCTTTTACCTCCTCTTTGATCACAAAGAAATTTCTTACTATAATTATATCACAAAATAAAAAAAAAGCAATACCCAAAACGAAACTTTTTAATTTTTATTTGAGAATTAGTGATTAGCCGTTAGTGGGCGGCGGCGGTGTTGGTAGTGGGCAGTGAACAGTGGGCAGTGGCGGTAGTTAGTGAACAGTGGTCAGTGGCGGTAGTTAGTGAACAGTGATTAGTAACGTGCATTTGGCACACGGTCGTAGGGGCGGACGACCCCGGCCGCCCGAATTGTCGGGTTTTGCATAATTGCCGTCCGATATATCACACCCGTTGTTATGGATAGACACCCCCTGCCGCCCGCAAACAACGGTGTAGTACGCAATAATTTTGGACACGCCAAAACAACGGTTTTGCACACAACCGCTATATTTTTTCCTTTCCTTCCCGCCACCCGTCTTACTCCCGCGCCGTGTTTTTGGAGGATAAGCCCCCCTCTATCGCCGCGCCCGCGATAGAGGAGGGAACGAGGTGTTTTAGTTGCCGAGGTAGTTCCATATTGGAGTATGCCGTACATAAGGATCACCAATTGTACCAGAGCCGCTCTTAACATTCCAGTAGCCATACGACCAACCGCTTGGCTCACTACTCACTCTTGCG
>JAISRB010000019.1 GCA_031273825.1 Clostridiales bacterium | reverse complement strand
CAAGAACCAAGGCGGAAATTCACGCCAAAATGAAGAAATTCATGGACGGCTTAACGCACGGGAACATACAAAATCTCTTTAATCACCCAAAATTAGCTTATCAAGCAAAAGATTGATTTCTTGTTGACATTTAAGCGGGGTGGTAATAATCTGTTCTGTTTTGCGGTCGTATATCTCGCCATCCGGATTATCTGCAAGCGACTTTTTTGCACCTTTTTTTGCGTAGTAGTAAATGCAGCCATTGGTGCAAGTGTCATAAGCGCCTATGTCTATGCTTTCCATGCAGTTACAACCGCTGCGTGACTTCCCCTTAAGCTTGGATTTTTTAACCTTATAGCCAATTAGTCTCTCGAAAACTTCGGGGTCAATGCACTTGGCCGGCTTTACACCTACGCAACTGAGGTCGATTATTTCTGCGCAACTTTTTATCTCTATGCCATATTGCTTGCCAATCCTAACAAAGCCCTCTGCTATTTTCAATGTGTCTGCCGCACTTGGACAATACGCATCGCCATGCCTGCCAATCAACGTATTGATTATACAAATCTTAGCGCTGCCATTCAAACGTTTTGCCAGCTTTTCAAATTGCTCTAAATGCCAGTCGACGGTTATGCTCTTGCTCAAAAAAATGGGGTCATACCGCCACATGACAGGACAAAATTTTGTAAGTTCAATAAATGTCCGCACCCTGTTCTCTAAACTCGGCAAGTTCGATTCGTATTCTTTCCCGTAAGGATTAAGCGTAAATTGAAAATAATATGGAATGCCTTTTAACTCGTCCATTCGTCCGAGCATCGGTGCGGGATTTTTTGTCCAAAAAACAATTCCCTCGATATTGCCCGAAACCTCCACGCTACCCAAGATATTGGTTTCAATCGTAAAAGGAAGTAGCCGCACTCTCGCCGTTTTTCCGCCCGAGATGAAAGGGTTCGGAATTAAAACCTCGCCCTTTTTCAACTTGTCAAAAAACCGGTCGCTATAAAGTGCAGGAACATCCGTCCGTCTTGAAACGCTTAATATCATTTTCGTTCTCCCTTGATGATTACGCCGTCGCCGCCTAAAACATCGTGCCGTTTGATTATAAATTTTTCTCGTAGCTTTCTTATTAGACTGTCGATAAACTTCATTTCTGTCGATGGCAAATGGAAGTTATTATTTATGGTGAAATTGCAAACAAAATAAAAGTTTTTCTTGTTTGAAAGCGTGCTTAGCAATTGCTCTTTTAGGTCTGTATTTTCCGAAATCGTAAACAACGAATTAAAAAAGCAAACCACCACGTTTTTTTGCGCTACTTTTAGGAGCTGAATTCCGTCCTTAAAGCTGAACTGACTTTTTGGTAACTCTGGTTCAAAATTTTGGTACGCGTCTGTCTTTGTGATTGCCCATTTGCATTCCTCAATCGGCAAGTATGAAACGTTCTCGCCAAAACTTTCTACCGCACCGATATAGTCAAGCGCGATGCCTGCTCCGAACGAAAAAATAAGCGGCTTTTCGTTTTGCATGATTTGTTTTAGTTCTGCAAATGTTTCTGCGTTTTTCTCGTAGTTCTTTTGCCCGTATTGCTTCAAATAGTTTAGATTACTACATAAGTTGTCGTAATCCAGTCTCCCCTTGCGCACGGTTTCTATTCGCTGATATACCGTTGATATTTACTCTTTGGCGTATTAGGCAGCGTTAGCTTTAATACCCCTTTTGCAACCAGCGGCTCGATGTAGGTTTTGACGGCATAATACTGGGTCACGCCGATGAAGTCCGCAATCTCTATGCGGCTTCTTGATATTTTGCAGTACTGCGCAATCCTCTCATCCGCAGAAACGGCTGTTATCGGGGCGGCGAGTTCCTGTTTAATCTTTGCCGTTTTTTCGCTCTGCCCGTTGTAAAATATGACTGTAAAATCGCCGCGACGGTTTATGAATTCCGGTGCGGGCAACTCCGCGTCCTTAAACTCACGGCGGATGGTAGGAATACCGCTGAAACGGTTCTCGGCTGAACCCATTATCTCCATAATGTTGGCAAGCGTGGCGTTTCGGGTATCCGCTCTGCCTTGTCCTAAACTCTTTATAGTGATTCTGCCGTATAAACCGCCGGGGCTTGTGATTTCCAATCTGTCATAAAACAGTTTTAATTGCACGGGAGTGTCCTCGGCGCGCACGCTGTAATCGCGGTGCATAAGCCCGTTAAGCACGGCTTCCCTCACGGAGTTAAGCGGATACTCCTCTTTATCAACGCGATTGCCGTTTTCTATAATCGTTTTCACGCGGATATTACGGGCGATAAACAGCCTTGCTTGCTCTAACATCTCGTCAATCGTACCGTCAAAGCGTTTGTTTGCTAAAAACCGTTCACCCTCGCTGCCGACTTGTCCGACTTCCGTTCCCGGCACTACAACCGCCGTAACGGAAAGCTGAGGGAAAAATTGCTGAGGATATTTTCCGACGGTAAAAAGCCCCGCGACCGTAGGTACGCCGTCCGAAAGCACACCTAACCGCTCGAGGATTTCATCATCGGGCAATCGTCCGAATTGCGGCTTGTCGGTTTTCGCTTTAAGCAGAAGTGAGGCAACCTTGATGTCGTCCAAGTCCGAACGCTTTGCGCCGTCAACAATCCGGGCATCCTCTTTGACATGTCTTTTATATGCGTCTAATGAGTAAACCTCGTATTCGGTCATCGGCTCGTCGGCCTCGCCCACACGGATATACGAACCGCGAATTCTGCCGGCTCCGTTATAGAACACGGGTCGTTCGCTGATATCCACGCCGGGGATTTCCGCCGAAACGATTTCCATTCCGTCAATAACGACGGTCGTCAAAATTGCGCGGACAGCCGGGGTCATTGACTTACAAGCACTTGCGAATTTCTGCGTGAAATCCTGCGCGTTGTAAACGCCCACAATCTTATATCCCGTTTTCTCATCGATTCCGAACACCATTGTGCCGCCCTCGTCTTGATTAGAAAACGACGATAGCGTGTCGTAAAGAAACTGCGGAATGCCCTTATGCGCGGCTTTCACCTCAATCGTTTGCGTTTCAAATTTACGGGATGTGATTTTCCCGACAAGCTCTACTAACTCATGTTCTTGCATTATTGTATTGTACCTCCGTTTTCGGTCTGTACCTATTTTAACACACATTTTGCAAAAACGCAAGCGAAACTTTGCTAAAATCAAAATTAAGCAAAGTTTAAACAAACTTATCGTGCGCCCAAGTTTGCTTATTTCAGTCAGACTGTGTTAATTATACTATATAAGCAAAGTCGAATAAACACAGTTTTTCATATAACTTGTAAACTTTTGATTAATTTTTGCCAAACAAGTGAAATCACTAAGAGCCTGCGGAACAACTGATTTTTTTAACAGACCGCTGATTGAAAATTTTTGAATGGCTGGTAAAGATAAGCACCGGCGGTAATTATGCTATAAAAGCTGAGAATTCCTTGCGTTTGGGCTTGCCGTTTCGGCTCGTTTATGTCGTTTGGGGCGATGTTTCTCAGCCTTTTTAGATTGTAGGCTATGCAAAGCAAGGCGGCTTCGCCGGTCACCCTCGTGTGCCCCTTGTCGGGAATTGCACAAACCGCAAATGCTCTTGCAAAAATTTGTTATATGCAAAGCCGTTTAACGCCTCTATATAATTTTTAAGTTCATTACCCAATTTTAAACATAAAAACTCTCCTTCCCATATTTTTTGTTACGAGCCTGTTTAAAGCGTCGTAAGCATATCTTGCCTTAAAGATTCCGTCCTCTTTTATCTGAACTATATTTCCGTTCGCGTCGTAGGTATACTTCAGACTGCTTGTGTCTTTGTCGCATACGTATATCCACTCGGATAAGTTACATACTGTTGTGTGATATGTCGCGATTTTTTCGTTGTAGCCGACCGTCTACATAAAGGCAATCAATTGTCGCACTCACATAGTTTTATTCTATATCAAATTCTATTTTATTATTATAGACTTTAACAAATGTCTTTAATGTTGTCATATTTTTACGAGTATATTTTATACGCATACTCGCATCGGTATCAATTTTAGTCTTGTTATAAATCAAGATGCATTTTTTACTAAAGACTGTGCCCCTTGATATATATACCGGCTGTTGTTTTACTTCAATTCTCTTTATGTCATTCCATCTGTATAATATACATTTATAAAAAACTCTTCTTCTTATCCCTTCACCGCTTGCACTTATCAATTCAAATGACACCAAACTGATAAAAATACAAAAAATTGCCAAAAGAGAAAAGACTATAATCCAAACAATTGTGTACCATGTTTTTGTTGTTTCAAAAATGATAAATGGAAACAACAAAAACACAAACGTACTGACAGAGAGAACTGCAGGCACACCCCATATTCCATATTCCATCTGAAATATTATTTTATTCTTACTCATTTTAACCTCCATACTGTGTTTTGCCTACTTTCCATTCCCCGATATTAAAACCGCCTATGTATTTTTTATATTTTATTTTATTTGCTTGGTTAAGTTGTTCTTTTTATCATTGTTCTTTTTATCATTGTTCTTTTTCATAGACAACTCCTGATTCATTGTTTCATATTTTGCTTTTTCAAATTGTTGTTATATGTTTTATTAATTTCCCTTCATAAATCTCAACGCACATGAAAATTCGTTTTTTTTACTATAGGGGATTGCTCTTTCAAGTGGTTAATATATGTCTTATAAAAGTCAGGCAAGTGATTTTCCTCAAATTCTGCTTTTAATTCATTTGAAAAGTCCTGTTCTTTCAATAAATAAAATGATAAAATCGGACTTTCCTCACGTATACCCATATTAAGGGCACAAATCACTTTTCCTTTTATATTTTTCTTTACATAACGGCGAACGGGGTCTTCGTAATCCATTCTAAAATGCTTTGCAAAGCAAGCAAAATCTAAATGAATAGCCGTATCCTTAAACACTGCTTTTGCCGCCTTTACCGAACAACAAAGCATCTCATTTTTGTTATGCGCCCTAATATTAAATTCCATATTTTTCTTTTAATAGTCTCCCGTAAAAAATCTACGCAATTCTAACTCGCCTCTTTTGAACACATATTTATATCATAAAGTTTCAACAAGCTATCTTGTCGCATACATACCCACTCGGATAAGTCACATACTGCTGATTCGGATGCGACGCCGACCGCTTTTGACCGTTCACTAAATATTTTAAATTGTTTATATCGGCCTTTGCCCGATTATCGGTCACCGAACCCGTCGTATACGCCGTCTCGCATATGTCCGATAAATTTACTCCGTTTATTTTTAATTCCGCCATCTTTATTTTCTCCGTTTTTTGTTTGTATTGTGCTGCTTATGACGATATTTGTCTTTGTAGTTATGATGAATACTGTTGTAAGTTACGTTTTTCTTTTGATTATTTCTGTTAATTGCATTTTCCAAATCATACCAATTATCCACAAGATATGAAACTGTGACAATATGCTTTTCGTTACTATAATACTTGACACCCTGACTTCCGAATTTCATCTCAACATTATTATAATTATAGACCCGTTTTCTCCGAAATATATTCCAAAAAGTAAATGCGGTTTTGCCTATCTCGATTTTCCAGTTCATTCTTAATAGAATCATGAAGATATAAGGCAAACTTATAACTAAAAATGCTATTGAGGCCGTCCGGTCATCGTCCGTATATCCCGGGACTACTTTTAAACTTCTTAGCAATGCATAAAGCGCAATTAGGGGCCATAGAATTACACCGCTTATCCCAAGATACAAATAAACTTTAGATTGCCTCAACACATTGGGAATTTTTTCAGGTTTTGGTTTTTTATTGAATTTTTTGTCTAGCCATGGCTTACCGAGCATCATTAAAATAGCGGTAATAACGAATGCGCCGGCAAATATAATATATTTTTCCATTTAATCACCTTAACCAAGAAGTATTTTTTGATAAATTTCCATATATATGTTATAAGGGATGCCTCTATAAATAGCGTCCATTGCGACATTAAGTTGCTTGAGTGTCTTGCAATCGCTTTTTCATTGCCTGCTACCTAATAATTTATCGCTATTCAGTAAGACGGTATTCGTCTCGACCGTTCTCCCGAGTCCGTCATACTCCGGCTTTTCTATCGTTCCGTTCGGGAGGGTCAGAGCGTGGAGAACGCTCTCTAATCTCCCCGGCTTATACGTATAGTCATACTCTCTCGCCGTCTCGCTCCCCGCGGTATAGATCTCTTGTTTTGTCACCCTTCCGCGCTCGTCGTGAGACATGTCGACCTTTAATAATTCCGTCGTTTGCTCATCTAACCTGCCGCTGTTTTCGTCCGGCGATTGGCTCTTTGTGTAGTTTATCTGATTGCCTTTTTTAAATATCTTATCCGCTTAATATATGCATTTTTATCACCTCGCTTACATATTGATTTTACGTTCTATCTTACTCTCAAATAGTTTTTCAAAGTCTTCAAGAGACCCCTCGACTATTAGGTTTTTTTGAAATATAAAATAGGGAGTTAGGGGCAAGCGATTGAATTTGATATAATAACACTTCCCCATATCGACAACTTTTTTCACTTCCGTTATCAATCTTGTTTCGAAAAGCTTTTTACCCTCGATACTCATTGTTTCGCCTTCAATAATCAGCTTTTGAGGAAGGTATAAATCCAAAACCTTTATCGGTGCATTTAACTTTGGAATAGCCGCACCTATCGTCATAAAAACAGGCACAATAATAAATGCAACAACCAGCCATTCCCATAATGCTCCCACGAATATTAAGATGATACCCACGACTATTGTCACAATCAGGCAACTTAAGACTGCTAATTTGCTACTCTCTTTCTGCACATAACTTTTGCTCTCGGGTGAAAGTTCACCGCGAAACTCAATCATAAACGGACTCTCCTTATATAAATAATATTGTATATCATAGCGATTGTAATAATGCTTTATCCTCCGTTTCAAATTCATGTGAAAGCTCGTACAAAATCGTTCCTTCTTTGTTTTTTGTATCGTCAACAAAATTTACACCTATTTTTTGAATTTTAAAACAATCCATATCATGCTCTTTAAATCCGGGTTTCTCTCTATAAAGCTCAATAATCTCCTTGGCTTTCTTATTTGTTGAAAAATAACCAATATTAAAAGTGCTTGTCAAATCATTTTTCGATTTGTCATTTGTAATTTCATATTGGAAATAGAGATTATAAAAGTATTTTAACATTCTAGTTCTATCCTTGCCGTATTGCCGTTATTATACCACATTCCGTCGCGTTTTTCAACTGTTTTGTCGGCTTGCCTTGCTTGTTGTAGTTGTTGTAGTTATGGCTTACGTCAACGCCGCAAAATCGCCGCTTTCGTTCTTGCCGTCGTATATGCTTTATTCATAGCCCCTGCTTGCCGTCCGTTCAACCGTTTTTTGCCAGCGCTTCTTTGAGGGGGGTGTCGGCGTCGTTTTTTATAAGCAGCTCACCTAGGGCGGTTTCCTCTAAGGTTTTTATTATTTTTGAGTTGTTGTCAACGACGGCAAAGGTTATGAGGCTGTTTTCGTTGAGCATTTTTAATAGTCTGACAAGCTTTATGTCTTGACAGACGTAAAAGGTTTTTTTTTCGACGCCGTTATAAAAGTTTTTTTTGACGCTTATGTTTTTGCTTATATGCTCGTACATTTCCTTTTTAGTTCCCATAACCGCCCCCGAATACAAAAACACCGCCATGATTCCGGCGGTGACGTTTATGTCAAAAAACGCCGAAAAGATAAAAAACACGAACATCGCCGAAGCTACAATAAGGCCGAGAAGCCTTAGCAGTTTGAGGGTTTTTGTCTTGTTTTTTGCAAGGCCGAGCAAAACGCGGCTTCCGTCTAAGGGAAAAACCGGAAGCAGGTTAAACAGCGCGATAGACACGTTTGAATAGACAAACGTGTCGGTATACGCGTATAATTCGGGAATCAGCCACCAAAGCGCAAAAAAGACGACGGCTATAAACAGATTGAATACCGGGCCTGCCAACGCTATAAATATAGCGTCGTTTCGCCTCATTGCCTCCTCGCCGTAGAGTACCGCGCCGTAGGGCATCAGGACGATGCTATTCATGACGTATCCTCTGCCGTAAGCCGCGCGCGCGTGCGCCATCTCGTGCAAAAGAACGACAAGCGTAGAATTGACAAGAAATATTGCCTGCCCCTTTATTATCAAAAAGACGGCAAGCAATATAAACAACGGATGTATTTTGAAGTTATACATACGGCGGTATATTTTTTTTAAACTACCTTTAAGATGAGCATTATAAACGCCACCAAAATCCCGACGCCGACGGGTATCATTATCGCGTCGTAGACGTCGAGCTTATCCTTTATCCTTTTGAAAAGGTTTAAGCCTATAGCCGACCGCTTAAACGAGGGAAGCTTATAAAAGGCTTTTTTATCCTTTTTTTCGGATGCGGATATCGGCGCGGACGGCCTTTCGGCCTCGCCGACTCTGTTTTCAAAATATTGATTTTCGGTTACAACCGTGCTGATTCTCTTGACGCCGCTATAATCCATAAAAATAATCTCCTTAAAAGCTCTTTTTGCTTATTGGTAGATTATATGACCGAAACGGACTATATATGACATTCGGTTTTTCCGTTCAAAAAAAATCAGTTTATTTCGTATACTCGGCTTTCGTAAGGTCTGAGTGTCATTTCGCAACCGCAAGCCCCCGCGTCGTCGTAGTTTGACAATATCAGCTTTTGGTTGGCGTTCGGGTCGTTTTTGTCAGAAAGCTTAACCGACAGAGTTTTATTTTTGCAATTACAAACGACGAGGAGCTTTTTGCCGTCTAAGACGCGCTCGTAGGCATATACGTCGCGGCTTTCGGGCAGTAGCTCGCGATATTCGCCCTTGATGATTATTTGATTGCCGAGCCTTATTTTTATCAGCCTTTTAAAGAAATTCAGAACGGAGTCGGGGTCGTTTTGCGCCTCCCCGACGTTGATATACGAATGATTTTCGTTGACGCGATACCACGGCTCGACGGAGGACGGCGTAAAGCCGGCGTTTTTTTCGGCGTTCCACTGCATAGGCGTTCTGGCGTTGTCGCGCGAACGGATTTGCAGGGCTTTCATGGCGTAGCCCTTCAAAAACGGCGCGTATTTTTTGACGAGTTTAAATATATTCTTTGCCATTACGTCGACGTGATCCGATTCGTCTTTAAACATTATATCGGTCATGCCGATTTCCTGCCCCTGATAGACATACGGCGTTCCCTGCTGAAAATAAATCAACGTCGCAAGCATCTTCGCGCTCTTTTTTCTCAATTCGTTATCCATGCCGGGATTGTCGTTTATGTAGCGCGACACGCATCTCGGCTGGTCGTGATTTTCGAGATAAAGGCTGTTCCAGCCCTTGTTATAAAGCCCCTTTTGCCACTTTGTAAACACGCCCTTGGTTCTCTTTAGGCCGACCTTTCTCGGCAATACCTGAAGAATCGAGTTTACCTCGACGTGCTCAAATTGAAAGACCGTATCAAGCTCCTCGCGCTCCTCTCCGGTATACAAAAGAGCCTGCTCGACGGTGACTCCCGCCGCCTCTCCGACCGTCATGCAATCATACTTTGAAAGCACGTTTTGATAAAGCTCGTGGAGATATTTGTGAATATTCGGCCCGTGCGTAAACATATTGTCGCCGCCGAGCTTGCCGTCGGGCAGACCCTCGACCTTTGAAATATATGTTATAACGTCGCAGCGGAAGCCGTCCGCGCCCGCGTCGAGCCAAAATTTGACGATATCTGCGACCTCGGCTCTGACCTTAGGGTTATCCCAGTTTAAATCGGGCTGTTTTTTTGAAAAAAGGTGGAGATAAAATTCGCCGCTTGCCTCGTCGTATTCCCACGCCGAGCCGCCGAAACGCGACACCCAATTGTTAGGCGGCTTTTTGCCGTCCTTGCCGCGGCCCTTGCGCCAAAAATAGTAGTCGCGATAAGGATTGTCCTTGCCCTTTTTGCTTTCGACAAACCACGGGTGCTCGTCGGAGGTGTGGTTGACGACCAAATCCATAATCAGCCTTATGCCGCGCCCGTGCATACCCTCGACCATTTCCTTCCAGTCGTCAAGCGTTCCGAATTCCGTCATTATATCCTTATAGTCGCTTATGTCATAGCCGTTATCGTCGTTCGGCGACTTATAGCACGGCGAAAGCCACACGGCGGTTATCCCCAAATCCTTGAGATAATCGAGCTTGCTTATTATCCCTCTCAAATCGCCTATCCCGTCGCCGTTGCCGTCGCAAAAGCTGCGCGGATATATTTGATAGACAAACGCGTCCTTGTACCATCTTGTTTTTATCATTGTTTTTCTCCTTGCATAAAAAAGTTTTTATTTTTAGTTTATGTTTAACTTGCCGTGCCGCCATATGAAACTCTGCCTTTTAGCCTGTCACAAAGCGATTTCTCAAGTCTTTTTTTCATCTTTGACCATTGCGTTGTCATATTATTACCTCACCCCAAACCGATATCCAACAGCATCATGAGCGCGAAGCCGACGATTGCGCCTAACGTGCCGACGTCGGTATGCTCGGAGGAGGCGTTAGGTACAAGCTCGTCTATTACGACATAAATCATCGCGCCCGCCGCAAACGACAACGCCCACGGTATGACCGAAAGCGTAACGACGACAAGCAACGCGCCGAGCACCCCCGCTATCGGCTCAACCATGCCCGACAGCGAGCCGTAGGCAAAGGCCTTAGCGTTTGAAAAGCCCTCGCCCTTTAGCGGCAGAGATATGACCGCGCCCTCGGGCAAATTTTGAACGGCTATGCCGATCGCCAAAGCCATAGCCGCCGCAAGCGTCACCGACGACTCGTCGTTTCCCGTCAGCGCAAAGGCAAGCCCTACCGCCATGCCCTCGGGAAAGTTGTGCAGGGTTACGGCAAAAATTAATTTTGTCGATTTTTTTAAATTGCTTTTCGGGCCTTCGGGCATGTCCGATTGAACGTGATGGTGCGGCAACAGTTTATCAAGCGCAAAGAGAAAGCCCGCGCCCGCCAAAAAGCCTATTACCGTAGGCAGCCATTCGGGCATTCCGTTATCGGCGGCGTATTCGGCGGCAGGCAAAAGCAGCGACCAAACCGAAGCGGCAATCATGACGCCCGACGCAAACCCCAAAAACAATTTTTGCGTCTTACCCGACGGTTCTTTTTTGGTAAAAAAGACAAATGCCGACCCTAAGGCCGTTCCCAAAAAAGATATGCCCGTTCCGATTAGCGCCAATAAAATAGGGTCTAAATCTCCCATAAAAATTTATTTTCCTTATCGGCGGCAAGCCGCCTACGCTTATTATAGCACAAAACAAGCCGTCAAAGCAAACGGAAACAGCCGGTTAAGGAAAAACCGCTTGTCAAAGGGTAAATTTTATGGCATAATGACAATACTATAATATAGTGGGGTGATAATATGAGCGGAACAAATGCAAAAAAGTTAGACGCAAGCCAAATAAATCCTAAATTAAAAGCAAAAGCGGATAAAGTATTTAAAAACATAGGCTTAACAACGGAACAAGCTATAAACGTATTCTTAGCAAAAGTCGCAAATACAAACAATATTCCTTTTGACATAAGAGAATCCATTTGCAACGACGAATATATCATCGAAAAACTAATTGAAGCCGAGGAAGCCGAAGCGGCCGGAGCGGCCGGAGCGGCTTTACTCGACGGCCCTACGGCTTTTAATACATTGAGGGCTTAAATATGGGTAGTAAGCCTTATAAATATTATATATTCCAATTAGCATAGCGACATAGACAATAAAGAATTAGAATAACAAAATAGCCCGCCATAATCCGACGGGCTATTTTAAATGACACTTTTAAATTATTTGACATTATATTATAAAATATGCTAATATATTAAGAATCGACGTCGGCACGCGGACGGCGGCCTGTTTCATAAACTGAATATCGGGGTGAGTTATGTCCGAACAAGAAAAAAATATCGTTTCATACAACTGTAAGTCGTGCGGCGGGCCGCTCGAATACATACCCGGGCAGAGTCTTTTGCAGTGTCCCTATTGCGGCGCGGCCGAGGAAATCGCAAGCGACGGCAACATCGCCGAGCGCGACTTTTTGTCTCAGGCGGCCGGCGCGCGCGCGTGGGACGGCGCGGTCGTCTACGAATGCAAAAACTGCGGCTGCGGCTCGGTTTTTGACGGCGGCGAAATTTCTCACGTCTGCCCTTTTTGCGGAACTCCGAATATTTTGGAAACAAAAAATCTGCCGGGGCTGAAGCCCGACAGCATACTGCCCTTTAAGCTGACAAAGGAGCAGGCCGACAAAATCTTTAAGGCGTGGATAAAGGCTCTGAAGTTTTCGCCGTCGGCTCTAAAAACCGCCGCCGACGCGGATTTTTATAAGGGCGTTTATCTTCCGCTCTGGACCTTTGACGACAACGCGCATTTTGAATACCGCGGCGAGCTTGGAAAGGACTACACCGTAACCGTCGGCTCGGGCAAAAACAAACGCGTCGAACGCCGCACCAAATATTTTGGAATATCCGGCGCGTCGGCGGAATTTTTTGACGATATATGCGTGCGCGCAAGCGGTCTCGTTCCCGAAAAATCGCTTGACAAAATCGCGCCCTTCGACGTCAAAACCGCGGTCAAATATGACCAAAAGTTTTTGGTAGGGCTGTCGGCGGTTCGTTGCTCAAAGGACATAAACGCGGCGTGGACGGAGGCAAAACAAAAAATCAACGAGCTTTTGCGCCGCCATATATTGTCGCGCTACGACTACGACCGCGTCGTCTCTCTCGAGGTCAACACAAGACACATAAACGTCACCTTTAAATATATGCTAATGCCCGTGTGGACGTCGGCCTTTAAGCATAAGGACAAGCTCTACAACTTTTATATAAACGGCACAAACGGAAAAATAACCGGAAAACGTCCTTATTCCGCGTCAAAAATTCTCGCCGCCGCCGGGATAGGCCTCGCAATAGCCGCGGCCGTCGCCGTAATTATCGGCAAGCTGACGGGAGCGTTCTAAAAAAGCGGCTTTTATAGAATACTTCAACTTTCGCAGTATTCTATAAATCGACAAAAATGACAATATAAAATAAAAAAAACGACAAGCAGTCGGCATTTAAATCAAGGAGAATTACATTATGAAAAAGTACAACATAGCCGTAGTCGGCGCGACGGGAATGGTCGGAAATAAGTTTTTGAAGGTGCTTTCGGAAAGAAATCTGCCCGTTGAAAACTATTATCTTTACGCTTCGGCAAAAAGCGCGGGCAAAAAAATCGACTTTATGGGCAAGGAACCGACGGTAATCGAGCTTGCCCGCCAAAACATAATAGACAAAAAAATCGACATAGCCCTCTTTTCTGCAGGCGCGTCGGTCAGCCGCGAATTTGCGCCGGTTTTTGTAGAGGCGGGCGCGGTCGTAATCGACAACAGCAGCTGTTTCAGAATGGACGACGACGTTCCGCTTGTCGTTCCCGAGGTCAACCCCGAGGATATTTTTCTCAACAAGGGCATCATCGCCAACCCTAATTGTTCGACTATTCAAGCCGTCGTAGCGCTCAAGCCGCTAAACGACAAATACAAAATCAAGCGCATAGTCTACTCTACCTATCAATCGGTTTCGGGCGCGGGAATGGGCGGCTATACCGACCTAATAGAGGGGGTCAAGGGCAACCCTCCAAAGAAATTCCCCTATCCTATCTTTAACAACCTCATTCCTCAAATCGACGTCTTTTTAGACGACGGCTACACCAAGGAGGAGGTCAAAATGATAAACGAAACGAGAAAAATCCTCCACGAAAAGGACTTAAAAATTACGGCTACAACCGTCAGAGTCCCCGTCCCTTTCGGACACAGCGAGTCGATCAACGTCGAGTTTGAGAGACCTTGCACCCTCGACGGAATCAAATCGGCAATAAAAAATCAAGAGGGCATAATTTTTTATGACGATATAGCAAACGGCATATATCCTATGCCTTGCGTCTGCGAGGACAAGGACGAGGTTTTTGTCGGGCGCATACGTCTTGACGAAAGCGTAGACAGCGGCTGCAATATCTTTGTCGTCGCAGACAATATCAGAAAGGGCGCGGCGACTAACGCCGTGCAAATCGCCGAATACATAATAAAAAACGACGTAAAGTAGTTTTTATAAACAAGGAGCGTATATGTCTCATCAACCGTTATTTAAGGGGTGCGCGACCGCGCTCATCACTCCGTTCACAAGCGACGGCATAGATTACGCCGCGCTGGACGCATTGATAGATTTTCAGATAGCCGGCGGCGTCGACGCGCTCGTCGTCCTCGGCACGACGGGAGAGCCGTCGACTATGACCGCGCAAGAAAAGCGGGACGTCATAAGCTTTTCTATAAAAAAGGTAAACCGCAGAGTACCCGTCATAGTAGGCTCCGGCTCAAATTCCACCGACGCGGCGATAAAAAATTCCGTGTTAGCCGAAAAGCTCGGAGCCGACGGCCTTCTCGTCGTCACGCCGTATTATAACAAATGCACGCAAAACGGGTTAGTCGCCCACTTTCATTCTATAGCCGACAACGTAGGAATTCCGCTTATTCTATATAACGTTCCCGGCCGCACCGGACTAAACATGTCGCCGCAAACCGCGGCGAAGGCGTGCGAGCACAAAAACGTCTCGGCAATCAAGGAGGCAAGCGGAAATATCGAGCAAATTTCCGAAATATCGCGCCTGCTTCGCGGCAAGGCTTATATATACAGCGGCGACGACGCAATCGTTGTTCCCGTCGTCAGCGTAGGCGGAATCGGAGTTATAAGCGTCGCCGGCAACGTCGCGCCTAAATACTTTTCCGACATGACGAGGCTGGCTCTCGGCGGAAACCTTGACCGCGCGCGCGACATGCAGTTGGACGCGCTGCCGTTTGTAAAGGCGTTGTTTTCGGAGGTCAGCCCCATTCCTATCAAGGCGGCGTCAAAGCTCATGGGGCTTTCAAACGGAATAGTCAGACCGCCTCTTTGTGATATCGAGGAGGCAAATCTCGCAAACCTAAAAAAGACTATGAGTCAATTGGGAATTTTGATATGATAAAGGTTTTAATATTCGGAATAAGCGGCAAAATGGGGCATATGCTTTATTCTCTGCTCCAAAATCACGACAAGCTCAAGGTCGTCGCCGGCATAGACAAATATGCGGTCAAGATTGATTTTGCCGTGCCCGTCTTTCCGTCGGCCCGCGACTGCGGGATAGTTCCCGACGTAATAATAGATTTTTCGCGCCCGGAATCGCTGTCGGATATCCTCCGCTACGCCGCAGAAAACGCCGTTCCCGTCGTATTGGCGACGACGGGCTACAGCCAAGAACAGCTCGGGCAGATATCCGCGGCCGCAAAGGTCATTCCGATATTTATGACAAGCAATATGTCTCTCGGCATAAATCTTTTGGTGTCGCTGTCAAAGCGCGCGGCCGGCTTTTTGGGCGGCAATTTTGACATAGAAATCGTCGAACAGCACCACAATCAAAAGGCCGACGCGCCGAGCGGAACCGCGCTGACAATCGCACGCGCCGTCAACGACGTATTTTTGCAGAGCAAGGAATTCGTATACGGACGTTTCGGCAACTCGTCAAAACGCCGCCCGTCCGAAATCGGCATTCACGCCGTCCGCGGAGGAACAATCGTCGGCAAGCACGACGTTATGTTTATCGGCAACGACGAGGTTATCACAATCACCCACGAGGCGCAGAGCCGGAGCGTATTTGCCGTCGGCGCGATAAGAGCCGCCGAATTTATTGTCGGCAAAAAACCGAAAATTTATGACATGAACGACCTTTTGGGGCTTGATTGCTCGGTGACCGGCATAAGCTCGGAGAGCGGCGTCTGTCTGTTTAACATACCCGACATAACGCTTTGCGAATATACAAAGCTGTCTGACGCCTTTGCCAAAGAAAATATCGATATCGACATGATATGTCAAACCTATAATCCTCAAAACCCGTCGTCGGCGTCGCTTAGCTTTATCGTCAAGGAAAAAAAGGCCGAAAAGCTAAAAGGCCTGCTCGAACGGCAAAAAATAAAATTTTCGTCAACTTGCGACCTATCAAAGGTGACGTGCGAATGCGCAAGCCCCGAATGCCAAGGCCGCGTATTCCGCGACATAATAAGTATTCTGAACGGCGCAAACGCCGCCGTCTATCTGACAACCGCAAGCCAAACAAAAATCTCGTTTTGCATCGATTCCGCCGCGTTAAAAAACGCGGAAGGTCTGCTAACGGAATACTTCGCAATATAGAATACTTCGCACATCGAGGTATTCTGTATTAATGCGTTTTTGTCAAAATTTCGTCACACTCCGTTGTTTTTTAGCCCGACAAGCCTATAAACCGCCTTTCTCACCGCGTTTGACGCCACGGCCGTCAGCGACAGGCATATTATGAGAGCCAGCTCAAGGAGCGACAGTCCGTCGGTTCTGAATATACTTCCGCCAAAATAGAGAATGGCTATTTGCGCGACGGTCACCGCCCCCATTATGATGATAAACGGCTTGTTTGCCGCAAGGTGGTCGGCAAGGTTTAGAGAATGCGTTCTCGCGCAAAACGCGTTAAAGATTCCCATAAACATAAACAACCCAAAAAACGCGGTATAGAAGCGCGCGCTCCTGCTATAATAAAAGACCTCGCCGATATAACCGCTGTTCAAAAACCACAGGCAAACCCCTATAGCCGACGCGCCGCCGAGCAATATTTCGAGCCACATATATTTGTTTATGATTTTTTCGCCGCGGCGTTTAGGCGTCTCTTTCATATATTTCATGAGCGGAGCCTCGCCGCCGAAGGCAAGCCCCGCAAGGGTGTCCATCACCATGTTTATCCACAATATCTGAATTATGGTTATAGGCGACGTTATCCCAAAAAACGGCGCGACCATAGACACGCCCATAGCGCAGAAGTTTAGCGTAAGCTGAAAGATTATAAACTTTCTTATGCTTTTGAATATCGTTCGCCCGTAACGCACGGCCTTTGCTATCGACAAGAGATTGTCGTCGGCGATTACTATGTCACTTGCCTCCTTTGCGACCTCCGTTCCGCTGCCCATGCCAAAGCTGACGTCGGCCTTTTTGAGCGCGGGCGCGTCGTTTACGCCGTCGCCCGTCATGCCGGCGACAAGCCCCGCGCTTTGGGCGATTTTTACCAGACGGCTCTTGTCGGAGGGCAGAGCGCGCGCGATGACGCATATGTCGGGCAGCAACTTTTTTAGCTCCCCGTCGTTTATTTTTGCAAGCTCGTCCGACGTCAAAACGATCGGATTTTTTACGCCTCTAAACAGCCCTATTTCTGAGGCGATGGCCTCGGCGGTTCTTTTTGCGTCGCCGGTTATCATGACTATTTGAATGCCGGCCTCCTTGATTTGCTTTACGCCCTCGCGGGCCTCCCTTCTTATATCGTCTCTGATAGACAAAATTCCTATGAGCTTGAGATTTTCAAAGCAACCGGGCTTTAGCGCGCCGTCGGCGACGGCGACGGCTATCAGTCTAAAGGCCTTGCCCTGCATGACGGCTATGCGGTTTTCCAAAAGGCGGCGTTTTGTCAGCGGTTTAGCTTTTCCGTCCGCGTCTATATATTCGCGGCAATGCGGCAACAAAACCTCCGGCGCGCCCTTTATCAGCGTTTCCGCCGCGCCTCCGCCGCTCCTTATCTCGGTCGCCATATATTTCAGCTCCGACGAAAACGGAACGATATTGATAAATTTAAGGCCATCCTTTTGTTTGACGGCGTGACGGCAGGCGTATTCTATGAGCGCGCGATCCGTCGAGTTGCCGCCTATCCCTAAGCCGTTCGACAGGGACGCCGAATTGTTATAAAACAGCGAGGTATAGATTCGCGTCCAGAGCGGCTTTTTATCAATGCCGCAATCGCCGCCCTTCCATTCCGCGCCGTCTCCGTCGATAAAGCCCGAAACCTCCGGCCGTCCGCCGGTCAGCGTTCCGGTCTTGTCGCAAAACAAAACGTTCAGACTGCCCGCCGTCTCAATTCCCACAAGCTTTCTGACGATTACGTTGTCTTTCATCATCTTTTTCATATTTGAAGTGAGAACGACGGTTATCATCATCGGCAGCCCCTCGGGCACAGCCATGACAATGACGGTTACGGCAAGCGTCACGGCATACAAAAGCCTTGTCAAAACAAGCTGCCAATCGCCAAAAAAGCTCTTTATCAAAATCGGGTCAAAGGAATTTTCTACGGCTATGACGTTAAACAGATAGGCCGCCGCCACCAAAGCCGCGCCGATATACCCAAAACGGCTGATGCTCTTTGCCAGCTCCTTTAGCCGCTCCTTCATAGGGCTAGACCCCTCGGCCTCTTGCAGCTCGCCCGCCAGCCCGCCATAAAAGGTTTTGTCGCCGACCGCCGTCACGCGCATTATTCCGTCGCCGGAGCAGACGACGGTTCCGCAAAACAAGCGGCGTTTATCGTTAAAATCGCCGTCTAAGCGGCTTGCCTCACGCAAAGAAATGACCGTGCTCTCCGTCAGACCGTCGCCGTCGCCCGCCGCCTCTTTTTTTGCCTCCTTGGTTTCGCCGTTCAGAGTCGATTGGTCTACCTCAAGCTTTCCGCTGAATAAATATCCGTCCGCGGGAATTTTATCGCCGGCCTGCAGCTTGATAAGGTCGCCTACGACCGCCTCGCCGACGGGAATACCGCTCAAAACGCCTCCGCGTATGACCTTGCAACGGGTTTTCGCGGCCTCCGACTGCAACCGCTTAAAGGCCGCCTCGCTTCCCATTTCACTGACCGTCGACACGATTGTCGCGACGAGAATGGCCGCCGCGATGACAGCGGTCTCGTACCATTCGGAATTTTTAAATAAAAATACGACGTTTATGCCGAGGGCTATCAGCAATATTTTTATCAGCGGATCGCCGAAGCTCTCTAATAGCTTGCCCCAAAAACCCTTGCGCTTTTTTTGGCTTATGACGTTTTCGCCGTGCCGGCTTCTCGACAGTCCGACCGATTCGAGGCTCAACCCTTGCGGAACAACGCCGCGCCTACCAAAAAATATCATGCAATCCCCCGTCCGTTTTAGCGTCTTTATCTTTTTATAAAAGTTTATGCGCAAAAAAAGGGGTTATTCATTTTTTTTTGTCGATGCAGTCGGCGGCGGGCGTCTTGTTATTTTAAGTCCTTATTAGCGTTATATTCTATGTCCGGGTCTTTAACGTGCCATTTTAGCGCGGTGATAAATTTTTTTATCGCGTTTTTTGGATTAGCAATAGGATATTTCGCGTAATTAACTCCTAACCCCGTCAGTATTTTTTCGTTAAACTCCGTCAGGCGCGGCAAAAACTCGGCAAAATCGCGGTCGTCTGTCCGCCAAACGGCTTCGGCTACCGCCGTCAGCCTCGGAAAAAGCTGAAACTCTATTTTGTCTATCGTTGCAATCCATTCCGTCCACATTGTAGCCTCGCTTCCGACTATTTGAGAGGCGTATTCGGGCGTGATGTCCTCAAAAAACCGAGTCAGAGCGTAAGCGTCGCTAAGCGTGTATTTTGAGTGCGGCATATCGAGATAGAGCGGACGGTGCTTGCTTATCAGCACGCGGCCTCCGCGTTTGAGATATTCGACGACGTTGCGGTCGCGCTTAGGCGTCCAATATTGAACGATGATATCCGTATCTATATCGCCTCTCCCGGACAAAATTTCGTTCCACGCGATTAGCGTTTTGCCCTTGGTTTTGACGTATTCGTTGACCTTTTTCAAAAAAAGACCGTGCAATTCGCGCGTATTTTTGAAGCCTTGCTCGTCCATGACGCGCCTGCAATCGGGGCATTTTTCCCATTCGCCGCGCGGAACCTCGTCGCCGCCTATATGAAAATATTTTGACGGAAAAAGCTCCGTCACCTCGTCGATAACGTCGCATATAAAGTCAAAGGTCGCCTTTTTGCCCATGCACGCGCTCCTGTTCCAGTCGAGTACGCCGTGCTTTAGCGGATAATGACCGCCAAAATACCACGGCACCTCTACGGCCTTGTTGCGGCAGGCCAAATGCGGATACGCCGCGAACGCGGCGGCAAAATGCGCAGGCATGTCGATTTCCGGAAATACGTCTATTCCGCGCGCGGCGGCGTAGGCGATTATGTCTTTTATATCGTCTTTGGTATAATATCCCTCGTGCGGCGTTCCGTCGTCGTCGTCCTTTAGCCAGCCGTGAATGTGCGTCTTTTTGCGCTTTGAGCCTATCTCGGTCAAAAGCGGATATTTTTTGATTTCTATACGCCAGCCCTGATCGTCGGTGAGATGAAAATGCATGACGTTAAGCTTATGCAAGAGCATTAAATCTATGAGCTTTTTTACCTCGCCGACCTTATAAAAATGCCGCGCCACGTCGAGGTGCATTCCGCGCCACGCCTCGTCGGGATAGTCGGATATTTTCATATAAGGCAAGGTATAGCGCGGCGAAGCGGAATCGGCCAAGGTCGCTATTCTAAGCGTTTGAAAGGCGTACAACGCGCCGTTTTTGTCTCCCGCAAAGACGTCTATTCCGTTTTTGCCGACGGTTATAGCGTAGCCCTCCCCCGGCAAATCCTCCTTATATTTGACGTTCAGCGTCGGAACGTCTCCGCTTGCCGTCGCCGAATACTCTATTCCGAGCTTGTCCAAAAACGTTTGCGCGATTATCGGCAAAACGCCGTCAAAATTCGCGTCTATAGCTATGCCCCTCAGCTCCCCTAAGTTAAGCTCCCCCTCGCCCGTTATATGCAGCTTTTTGGGCTTGGGAATTATATTAATATTGCAATCCATATAAAAACCTCTCCTTTGCGCCTATTTTAGCGCAAAAATCTATGTTTATTATATTATACCATATATCTAAAAAATTTTCAATATTATTTATTGTTTTTCAAAAAAAATTTTAGGTTAGCCTGTTTTGTTTTGTGCGATAAAATCGGAGAGCGGCCACGCGCAAAAACAAGTATCTCTCACTGCTTGGCGGCTACGGAAATCAACCGCATCACCGCAGTCCATCGCTTGCCTGCCGTTAAAAAACAGTAGTTCTCACCGCTTGCCTGCCGCAAAAAAAAATATGGGGAAACGGCGTTTTTTGCCGTTTCCCCGCTCAAAAAATCACGATAAGATTTTGAGGCTTTTTGTAAATATTTATCAAGCTTGCGCTCTCAAGGTTGCTATTAGCGACATATAAACGCTGTTATTGTGACATACATTGCCGCCCGCTCCGCGCTAAAAATAAGCAACGACCGATAAGGCGAGAAAAAAGAAAGATAGGGGCAAATGAGATAAGACGCTCCGACGCGCGCTTTACGCAAAAAACCAATTATTTTCTCAACGAATATTATAAAAATCGCCGTGGGAATATTTTTTTAAGCTAAAATTTACTCTCTGTACAAATTGTCTTATGCGTAAACCGTGCAACCAAACGGAGTGAGTCTTTTTCTTATGCGGGCTTGGCCTGCTCGGCTTGCGAAGCTTGCC
>JAISRB010000074.1 GCA_031273825.1 Clostridiales bacterium | reverse complement strand
ATTCTGTGTTCCTTCCATTCGGTGCTTGTCGCCGCGGACGTTATGGTTATGCCTCTCTCCTGCTCCTGCTCCATCCAATCCATCGTCGCCGCGCCCTCGTGAACCTCGCCGAGCTTGTGAACGCGCCCCGTATAGAATAAAATTCTCTCGCTGACCGTCGTCTTGCCGGCGTCTATGTGCGCCATAATTCCTATATTTCTTGTTTTCTCTAACGAGAATTCTCTTGCCATAGTATTTTCCTGTCTCCTTATAGTTCGGACGCTACGCGGTTCTAAAGAGGCGTAACTCCCGATTTGCTTAGCGTTTGACAACCACGCGCTTTGATGCGGCTGTTTTACTTAATATTAAGACCGCCGAAAACCGCGCTTTCGGCGACTCCCCCGACATGCGAAACATGCAAAAAGGGTAAACCGCACCCCTTGAAGTCGAAACCTGCGAACGCGTAACGAGCGCGTTTCCAAATAAAGTCGGGGCTTGCGAACGCCTGTCTTGAATATCTTACCACCTAAAGTGCGCAAACGCCTTATTGGCTTCCGCCATGCGATGGGTTTCTTCCTTCTTTTTGAACGCGCTACCCGCGTTGTTATAAGCGTCGAGAAGCTCGCCCGCGACTCTCGCGTCCATGTTCTTTTCGCCGCGCTTTCTCGCGGCGTTGACGAGCCAGCGGATTCCGAGCGTCTGCCGTCTGTCGGCTCTGATTTCGAGCGGAACCTGATAGGTCGCGCCGCCTACTCTCCTCGCCTTGACCTCGAGGGCCGGCATGACGTTTTCGAGAGCCTTATTAAAGACGTCGAGAGGATTGAGGTTAGATTTTTGCTCAATGATTTTGAACGCCTCATAGACTATACTTTGAGCCGTGCCTCTCTTTCCCTCATACATTATCTGATTGATAAATTTTGTAACTATCTTGCTTTGATATATAGGGTCGGGCAAAACGTCGCGTTTTGGCGCCCCCGCTCTTCTTGGCATATTTAGTATATCTCCTTAAATACAAAAATATAAATTTTCGGGTTGATTCGCGTCCGGCACAAACGGGTCTTATTTTAATAGAGAGTCCGTTTGTCTTAACCGTTCGTCTTTATTTCTTTTTTGCCGCCGCGGCCGCCGCGGCTTTGCCCGCGCCGTACTTTGACCTTGCCTGTTTGCGCTTAGCTACGCCCGCCGTGTCAAGAGCGCCGCGTATGATGTGATATCTTACGCCCGGCAAATCTCTGACCCTGCCCCCTCTTATCAAGACGACGCTGTGCTCTTGCAGGTTGTGGCCGATACCGGGAATGTATATGGTACCCTCCGAACCGTTGACAAGGCGCACCCTCGCGATCTTTCTGAGAGCCGAGTTAGGCTTTTTGGGAGAAGTCGTCGTCACGTTCAGACAAACTCCGCGCTTTTGAGGACACGCGTCCATAATCGGAGCCTTTGATTTGACAATCTGTTTTTTTCTTCCCTGCCTGACTAATTGATTGATTGTTGGCATTTGGATTCCTCCTATTATAATAATGAAATCGGACGAGTTACGCGATTCAACCCAAAACGTATAACTCAAGCATAATTTAAGGATAAAAAGCCCGTTTTATAAAGGACGGCAAAAAGCCTTCGCCCCTTATTTTAACACGCCCGCCGCGCTCGCCCCGACCTTGATTCCGCAAAGACAGCCAAGCTCTCTCATCGACGGCCCGTCGACAAACTCCGCTTGATGCTTAGCGCAAAGAGCGGCGATTCGCGAACGAATGTGCTCGTCCGTATCGGAGGCGACCACGACACACCGGAAGACGCCTCTGACTATACCCCTCTCGACTTGTTTGCAACCGACAAGCAAAGAGGCGTTTTTCAGCAAATCATAACAACTGCTCATAATTCCGAACGCGTGTAAATTTTATCCCATAATACACACGCTGATTATTTTATCATCTTTTAAAAAGGCTGTCAAACGTTTTTCAAAAGGTTTTCCGAAAAAAACAATTTTCGACGCTTTTTTTAACGTTTTTTTTGAATTTCACTCCGCCAAGAGCAAGAAAACGGCGGTTTTGACTAACGCCGTCATGAATACCGCCGCATTTTTTACTAATACCCTACTCTATCCGCAAGCCGGTCGATTGCGATTCAAATAACCGCCGCAACCGCGCCGTTACGACTTCCTCATTTTTCTTTTTTAACTCGCACTCCCAGATTCTAACGACCGTCCATCCCCGCGCTTGCAACCGCTCCGTCACGGCTTTATCGCGTTCCTTGTTCGCCGAAAGCTTCTTTTCCCAAAACTCGGCGTTATCGGCGGGCGTTACGTTGCGGCAATCGTGTCCGTGCCAGAAACAACCGTCCACAAATACCGCGATTTTGGCATCCGGGAATATAAAGTCGGGCTTGCCCTTTACGGGATAGTTGCGCCGCCACCCCTTTATGTCGAGCTTTCCGAATAACTCTATAAGCCTAAGCTCGGTTGATTTGTTCTTATTGCTCCGCATCTTGCTCATGACCTCGGAGCGTTTTTCCTTGTCAAATATATCGCTCACGTCAATGCCTCCGCTATCTTTTCGGCTATCCGCCGCACAACGGGAACGCATACGGTATTGCCGGCTTGCTTATACGCGACGTTCGGCGTCGTACCTTTAGGAAATGCGTACTCGGCGGGAAAGCCCTGTAACGCCAAACACTCGGCCGGCGTAATTTTTCGTATACCGTAATCGTCGCAAAGCACGGGCACCCTATCGGGAAACGTTCCCATATTGGCTTTCAATGTCGAGGCCACATAATACTTTTTTGTCGAAACGCCTCTATCGGTTATCAAATACAATGCCTCTTTGTCGGTTACTATCCGTTTTAGCTCCTCATAGTAATAGCTGTTGTCGCCGTAATAGTAGCAATCTGAATGCTTGACCGTTCGATCTATTATGCCGTTTAACCTTGCCGCCCCGTCTATCGGTTCGGGAAACTTGAAGCCTTTGCAACGCTCGTAGTCCTTGAACGCGACGACAAATATTCTTTCCCGCTTCTGCGGAATATTTCCGTGCGTGTACGAGTCCAAAATCTTATACGTCACATAATAGCCGAATTGCGCAAGCGTATTATAAATCACCAAAAACGTGCGTCCCTCGTCGTGCTTGACAAGATTGGCTACGTTCTCGATAAAAATCACCTGCGGGCGTTTTGCGTCTATTACTCGACCTATCTCAAAAAACAAGTTGCCTCGCGGGTCTCCGAACCCTAACTGCTTACCCCGTATCGAGAACGGCTGACACGGAAATCCGGCCGTGAGAACGTCTATGCATGGTATCGTATCGGCGTCAATCCTTCGAATGTCGC
Source organism: Clostridiales bacterium (assembly GCA_031273825.1). Classification (GTDB taxonomy): domain Bacteria; phylum Bacillota; class Clostridia; order Christensenellales; family JAISNN01; genus JAISNN01. The sequence goes on along the minus strand of JAISRB010000074.1, from coordinate 19,087 downwards.
CCGTGACTATGTAATTGCCGTCGAAGTTATGAGCATACGTTTTTACCGCGTCGGCATCGATATCGTTCGCCCACGCTATTTCAAACCCGGCTTGCTTAAACCCTAAGCAAATTCCGCCGATACCGGCAAACATGCTTGCTACTCTCATAATGTTAATCGATAAAACGAACTTGAAAATTTAAGTCAAAATAGTATTTGCCGTCGTCTTTATATACCTTTGCATAATCATGTTTTTGTTCGGACGCGGAAGGACGATCAATTTTTGTGTTTTCAAAAAGAAACGACCTAAACGGTTCGCCCGAACGGGTATGAAAAACAAGTACTTCGCCACTATCTAAATTCGCGGATATGTAACCGCCGTTTACCACCGCGAGTCCGTTCCATTTTGTTGCCGCAGTCATACCCGAAAAAGAAGCATATAAAAAATCCTTTATGGCTTTAGGATAGTAGTTCTCGGGATTACGTTTGTTTAAGGGATTTTTCTCTATTAACGTTCGGGTAATATCGGCAATGCGAGTATTACTAGGAATGAAATAGTGCGTCATTATCACGGCGTTCAAAACTTCAATCATGTCGCCGCGCACGATATCAAGATTATCGGCGAATATCGAGTAGCCCGTATTTTTATAAAATTTGATGTGCGAAAATTCAATGTCTACATTGTTTTCCTTAAAGAATGAAATCCGCGCTTGTTTATCAATTCCGCCGCGTTGAGTGAAAAGTGAGTTTACAAAAAGCATATCGGAATCGGTAATATTTTTTAGCTCATAAACAAACGCGGATGCCTCCGACGCGTTAAACAATGTTGCCGGACAATTATATTTTGACTTTATTGAAAACCCTGCAACCGCGCGTAAAGCTGTTTCGTGGTCGTATGTTTCGATAATTATATCGTTTTTTCCGCCAAACCCCTCATAATAACCATTGCTCGGCGATTTAAATTTTGTTATTAAAGCACGATTCTTGAAACCGTCGGTTTCCGGTAAAATATCGAAACTCCGTCCGGAAGAACTTTTAATCGTATCTAAAAGCGTTTGCGCATTATTTAAGAATTCTATTGCGGGAATAAACACGGACGGTCTATCTTTTAGACATATTTCAACCGTCATTCCCGTTTTATATTCGATTAACCGATTCTTTACTTCCTCTCTTATGATTTTGATAATAGCAAGATAAGAATTCGGATTTTTTACGAGTTTCTCATCGGCGGCATATATTTTACCCTCTCCAAGCAACTTAAAAATAACATATAACTCCGCCCATTCTCCTCTATTTGCCGACATAATCAAGAATCTCCTTTATCTTTTTTGCAATTGCCTCTATAACGGGAACGGTCACGCTGTTGCCGAATTGCTTGTATAAATGAACGTCCGCAAGCTCTAACCTATAGCTATCGGGAAAACCTTGCAACCGCGCCCATTCGCGTGGGGTCATTTTGCGAATACCCTCTTTATTTATCGCTCCTTTTATATGAGTGACGGGAGTTAAGTCGGTTTGCCGCTTGTCGATAATGAGATTGCGTTCTTTACCCATGCCTCCGCAAACTATCGCTCCCGCGGTATCGTCCCAACCTCTTATTTCATACCCGAAACCGTTACCCTTTGCCTCGTGCCGCGCCCTATGACGCCTTAAGGTTTCAACGTAAACGTCGCTTAAATAATATTTCGCCGAGACCGGCTTTTCCTCGATTATATCGCGTATTCGTTTCGACGAATCCGTCGGCGTAGGAAACTCAAATTTTGACGAGTCAATATCCGAACGGAAAGCGACTATGTATATGCGTTCTCGATTTTGCGGAACGCCGAAATCCTTACTATTGAGAACCCTTTCGTGAACCGTATACCCCAGTTCTTTAAGCGTTCCCGTAATAATATCGAAAGTACGCCCGCCGTCGTGAATGGTCAAGCCTTTTACGTTTTCACAAAATATAACTTTCGGCTTGCGCTTTTGACAAATCCTAGCGACGTCAAAAAACAGCGTTCCTCTCGACATACCCTTATAATCGTCATGAAAACCCTTATGCCGCCCCGCCAAACTAAACGCTTGACAAGGAAAGCCGGCGAGACAAATATCAAACTCCGGCACGTCGTCCTCGTTTATCTTGGTTATATCGCCCTTAATATCGGATGTTTCGAAATTTGCCGAATAGGTCTTTTGCGCCCATTCGTCCCATTCGCAAACAAACACGGTTTCTATTCCGTTGCCAAAAGCCGTTTCAAACCCGAGTCGAATACCGCCTATTCCGGCAAATAGGTCTATACTTTTTAACCTTTCCATTACGCCGTACCTCCTTTTATATTTCCGCTTAACCAACATTCACCTTAGCGAATACCGTTCAAACTTGATTAGCCGCTTGCGTATTATTCTCGAACGTTAAACGTTACCGCTCATACAGTATAACCAATTAAATTAATTTTGTCAATTGCAATGTTGACGCTTTCAAGAATAGTTTTGCCGTGTTTTAAATAACGCGAAACGGTCTTAACCCATAAAGGGGTCGTCGCGCTATAAATATTGCAAGGCTACACTATCACCGATCCGTCGTCCGAATAGGCGACGACGACGGGCATAAAAGCTTTGTAGACGCTTGATTGGGCGAGGGTTTTGTTTCTGAAAAATATTTCTTTATAGGTGAAGGGAACGACTTTTTTGCGTTTGCCGCGCTTGCCGCGCTTGTCGAGGGTTTTGTAGAGCGGGTCAAACTCGACGTATTTCATTCTAAAAAATATGTTTTTGACGCTTCCCCGCCCGATGTTGCCGTTGCCGTCTCTGAATATATAGGGGTAATCCGAGTCAAAGCTTCCGCCCGTAAAGACCTCGCCCTTATATAAAATTCCGTAGGCGAACCGCCCTTTGTTTATAATCTTATCGGCAAACCGCTTCCGCTTTATGCCGCCGGCAAAAAACAGCGCGAACAAAACCAAGCAAAGAACTATAAGCGGCAAGAGATTCAAATAAAAAAGCTTGAGCGCGCCGTCCTCCGCCGACAGCATACCTACGAGCGCGTGCGCCGAAACGCCGAGGCCGACGGCGGCGAAAATTGCGGCGTATGTCATATACGCCCAAAAAACGGCGGCGGCTTTTTGTTTGACCTTGCCGTCGGGCTTAGGCGTTCCGTCGGGCAAAAGCCCCCAAAGCCGCTTTTCGAGATCGGTCAAAGCGTCCGCGCCCGCCGCCGACTGCTCGGCTACCTTACGCTTAAAGGCGTATTCTTTCATAACCGCCGCCCGTTTGCCGTCGGTCGCCACGCCGATTTCCTGCCCCTCAAAAAACGCCGGCGCGGCGAACACCGCGTAGTCGCCCCTGAAAGCCGAGGTCTTGACGCTTCCGTCTATGTCGGCGTAAGCGAAGTTGACAAGATATCTCACCATCTCTACGCCCGACGAATTTTGGCGATACGCTCTATAAAAGCGTTCGGCAACGCCCGTGACGTAGCCGCGCGCGCCCTTTGCCGCGGCGAGAAACCGCTTGTCGCGTTTTGCTTTGTCACGGGCTATCGCAGCCCTTATGAGAACTATTGCCATGACGCACAAAATCGGAATACAAAAAAACGCTAAGCCGACGCGGGCGAGCATCTGTTGAGTCTCGTCGCCGGGATTGTTGGCTATGACCGACGCGCATATCGCAACTATCAAAATAAGCGGAGGAATGAGAACAAAAAAAGCCGCTATATTTACGGCGCGCCCGGCTTTTATAGAAAGCCCGCGCCCCGCGCCGCCGCCCGTGTCAAAAAGCGTCGGAGGCTTTGACCCGTCAAGCTCAAATATAGCTTCGCTTTCGATTTGCTCGGTCAGCTTTTGCCTTATTTCCGACGGAATTTCAAGCTCCGCCGCCCCGCTATTCTTGCTTTCGCCGGCTTTTTTCATAAAAATTTTTATAACGCCCCTTTAAAAAAATTTTGTTTTTTGTCAATCAGCTCGTCTATTCTTTCGATATAGCCGCCTATGTCCTTTACGTCGGCCTGCCTCTCGATTTTTTCGCCCGACACGAGCTTTGAAATCGAGCCGGCGCCGACGGCCGCGATGCAATGCGTCTCTTCCATAACATCGATATTATAGACGCAGGCGCGTCCGGGCTTGGTATAGCCGCAGTTTTCGAGATTACCCGACATATATTTTTGGCGGTACATATAATAGGGGCTATACCCCGCCGCCTTCAATATTTTATACGCGCCGTCGGTCATGAGGCTTGCGGCGGAGGCGGTCTCGGTTATGAGGCTTGCGGCGGAGGCGGCGTTTTCGTTCGGCTCTAAGCTCTCGAGCTTGAGACGGCTTCCGCGCTTTAAGGCGAGGTTGTGGACGGTTATGTTGTCGGGATTAAGCCTTACGCAAGACGAGACGCTCTCCAAAAAATCGGCGGCGGTCTCGCCCGGGAGCATGGCGATAAGGTCGGCGTTTATGACAAAGCCAAATTTTGCCGCGCGCTCGTAGGCCGAATATATATCGGCGACGGTATGCCCTCTGCCGATGATATCCAGTGTTTTTTGGTTAAAGGTTTGCGGATTGATTGAAATTCTGTTTGCGCCGAAGTCCTTTATCAGCGCGAGGTTGCCGTCCGTAATGGTATCGGGGCGGCCGGCCTCGACGGTAAACTCCCCGAAGGAAAAGCGGCTTGCGCTCCTTAATACCCTTTCTAACGACGCGTCGTCTATGGCCGTCGGCGTTCCTCCGCCTATATAAAGCGCGCGGCACCGCCCGCCCGTCAATTCAAAAACCGCGTCAAGCTCTCTCAAAAGGCAGTCGGTATACGGCTCTACAAGCTTTCTTGTCCGCGAAATATCCGTCGTCACAAACGAGCAATATGAGCAGCGTGTGCGGCAAAACGGAATGTTTATATACACGTCGGCAAGCTCGGTATCTCTCCTATAAACGCCCCTCTGGTTTTGCAAAATCTCGACTATCAGCCGCGCCTTTTCGGGCGAAACGCCGTAATATCCTGCAAGCCCGTCCGCGGCCGCGCCGTAATTTCCCTCCGTCTCAAAAAGTTCATAGGCCAGCTTTGTCGGGCGAACGCCCGTCAACGAGCCGTAAGGCAGGCTTATCCCCGTAACGTCGGACAGCAGACCGTAAAGCAATTTTTTTAACATGCGCTTGATTTGACGCTTCAGCGGAATCTGCCAAAGCGACGCGGCGCGCTCCGTCGCGGCGTATTGCCGCGACAAATAATTTGCCGACGCGGATATCTCGCCCGTCGTATTGTTTACGGTATAATCGATAAGGATACCGCAAGCGGTATCCTCGTCCGCGCTTTTTTGAGAAAAAGCGCGCAAAAGCTCTTCTAAGTCATTTTTGAATTCGGGACGGCAAATGATTTTCATTATCTCGTTATCTCTTTTTCTTTTTGCCGCCGTCAAACACCGGAACCGCGCCGCCTCTTTGAATCGCGTCGGCGTTTTCGGGCGTCGTTATAAACGGAGCCTTAAAGACGGCGTTATACTTCCTTTTTAGCTTAATCTTAGGCTTGGGCTTAACCGGCTCGGGCAGTTTTGCCCCGAGGCTCGCCCCGCCCTTGTTAAAGACAACGTCAAAGCCCTTAGAATCCGGCCCGTCGGCGCACTTATAGCTTTGTTTGACAAGAGTATCGTTCCAATTTTCCATAAAACTCCGTCCCTTAGGCGGTTATTTTATACGGTGTGAATAAGCTCCTTTTTTAGAGAAACGTCCGCTCCGTATTTTTTTGCCTGTCTGTATTTAAAATAGTTGAGAGCGACCTGAGGGAAAAGCGCGTAAGACAGCACGTCCTCCTCCTGCTCGTAATATTCCTTTATTTCTTCCTTATATTTTTCATATTCGGGTTTGAGCGCGTCGGCAGGTCTGTAGTCTATTCTCTTTTCGTCGCCGAGAATCTTTTTGACGACGTCAGGATTCGGCTCGGCAGGAAGCTTGCCGTATTCGCCCTTGATAAGCCCCCTCGTCTCCTTTGTCACAAGCTTATAGCGTTCGCCGCTTATGACGTTAAGTACGGCTTGCGTGCCGACTATCTGACTCGTAGGCGTGACAAGCGGCGGATATCCGAGATCCTTTCTGACGCGCGGAACCTCCTCCAAAACTTGAAGGTATTTATCGGACGCGTTCTGCTCCTTTAGCTGATTGATAAGGTTGCTGAGCATTCCTCCGGGAACCTGATAGATGAGAGCGTTTACGTCGACCTGCAACACCTTCTCGTTCAAAAATCCGTCTTTTTTGAGTCTGTCGGCGACCTTTCTGAAGTGCACCGCGATTTCACTCAAAAGCGACAAGTCAAGACCGGTGTCGTATGGCGTGTTTTTTAGCGTCGCGACAAGCGGCTCGGTGGCCGGCTGGCTCGTGCCGTTGCCGAGAGGCGACAGGGCGGTGTCGACTATGTCTACGCCGGCCTCTATGGCCTTGAGATAAATCATGTCGCCCGTGCCCGACGTGTTGTGGGTGTGCAGATGAATAGGAGTCTTGACCCTCGCCTTGAGACCCTTTACCAGCTCGTATGCCTCATAAGGCAAAAGCAAGCCCGCCATATCCTTGATGGCTATGACGTCCGCGTCCATTTTTTCAAGCTCGGCGGCGAGATTGATAAAGTATTCTCTGGTGTGAACCGGACTTGTCGTATAGCTTATGCAAGCCTCGGCTATTCCGCCGTATTTTTTGCAGGCCTGCATTGCGCGGGCCATGTTGCGCGTGTCGTTGAGCGCGTCAAAGATTCTTATGATGTTTATTCCGTTTTCGATGCTCTTTTGGACGAATTTATCGACGACGTCGTCGGCGTAGTGCTTGTAGCCCAAAATATTCTGTCCGCGCAAAAGCATTTGAAATTTGGTCTTAGGCATAGCCTTGCGCAAAATTCTCAAACGCTCCCACGGGTCCTCGTTCAAAAACCTGAGACAGCTGTCAAAAGTCGCGCCGCCCCACATTTCAAGCGAATAGTAGCCTACCTTGTCAAGCAACGCGGTCGCCGGTAGCATGTCGTCTAACGACATGCGCGTAGCCGCCTGCGATTGGTGCGCGTCGCGTAAAATTGTTTCCGTAATCAATACTTTTTGTGCCATTGTGTTCTCCTTGTGTTGTATCCTTGTGCGGATATTTAGAGGATAGGGTAAAAACTTTTCGGAAGAAAAGCTTTTCCCCCATATGACCCCCTTTCAAAAGTCTTATATAAGTTTGCGTCCGTTTGTACAGAACTTGCGCAAATGCGTAAGTCCTAACCGAAAACCGCGAGCAAAACGCCCGCCGCGACCGCCGAGCCGATTACGCCTGCGACGTTAGGCCCCATAGCGTGCATGAGGAGGAAGTTTGTCGGGTCTTCCCTTTGGCCTACCATCTGCGAAACGCGGGCGGCCATAGGCACGGCCGAAACGCCGGCCGAGCCGATCAGCGGATTGATTTTCTTTTTTGAAAAGACGTTCATCAGCTTTGCGATGAGCACGCCCGACGCCGTCGCGACCATAAAGGCCAGCAGTCCGAGCGCGATAATACCGAGAGACTCCGGCTTTAGGAAGGTCGGGCCGTAGGCCTTTGAGCCGACGACGATTCCGAGGAATATCGTGACGATATTTATCAGCTCGTTTTGAGCCGTCTTTGACAGTCTCTCGACGACGCCCGACTCCTTGAGCAGGTTTCCGAACATGAGCATACCTATCAAAGGCAGAGCCGAAGGCAAAAGTATGCCGCACACGACCGTGACTATTATCGGAAACATTATTCTCACCCGTTTTGACACGGGCTTCAGCGCGTCCATTCTTATCAGGCGTTCTTTTTTTGTCGTCAACGCTTTCATTATCGGCGGTTGAATTATCGGAATTAACGCCATATAAGAATACGCCGCTATGGCTATGACGCTGACCCAATCGCCGCCGGCAAGCATAGAGGTGACGTATATCGCCGTCGGCCCGTCCGCGCCGCCTATTATCGCGACCGACGCGGCAAGCTGATCGCCCGTCGCGCCGTTCAAATCGTTGCCGTTGAATATCGCCATACCCAATATCAGCGTCAAAAATATTCCTATCTGCGCCGCCGCTCCGAGTATCAGACTCTTAGGGTTGGCGAGCATCGGTCCGAAATCGGTCATCGCGCCTATTCCCAAAAAGATTATCGGCGGAAATATGACGAGATTTACGCCCTGATAGAGGTAATACAGCAGACCGCCTACGTCCTCGGTGGCCATGTTAAATACGCCGGCTACGTCAGTCGGCTTGACTATTGTGGTCGGGTCTCTCATGAGTATGTCATGCGCTCCCGGTATGTTTATCAAAAGCATACCGAAGGCTATGGGCAAAAGCAAAAGCGGCTCGTATTTTTTGACTATCGCCAAATATACGAGAAGGCAGGCTATGGCTATCATTATGAAGTTCATCCACAGCGGCTCGCCCGACATAAAGCCCGTGCTTTCCCACAGGTTTTTTAAAATTGTCTCTAAATCCATGACTTAATATCCTTAAAAAAACTATTTTATGACGGCCAGCAACTGATTTTGCTGAACGTTTTCGCCCTGCGCTACGGCAAAGGTCAAAACGCCGTCGGCAGGACTCGCAATGTCGTTCTCCATTTTCATGGCCTCGATGACCAAAACCGTCTGACCCTTTTTGACCGTCGCGCCGTTAGCCGCCTTTAGTCCGACTACCGTGCCGGGAAGCGGAGCGTTGAGCTTTACGCCGCCGTCGGGGATAGCCGCCTTAGGCGCGGCCGGAGCCGGAGCGGGGGCGGGCTTGGCCGCGGCGACGGGAGCCGGAGCCGGAGCCGGCAACGGAACCGCCGTAACGGGAGCGGCGGGCGCGCCGCCGATTTCTTCAACGTCAACCTGATATGCTTTACCGTCGACGGTAATGTTAAATCTACGCATTTTTTTACCTCTCAGTTTTATGTCTTAATTTTTTTATATTGATTTTTTTGTTTTAGCTTAATTTATCCGATTTTTCTGATATCTCTGACTATAAATCTCGACTTATAGACCTTGCCGTCGGCATTCGCCGCCTCGCCGTCGAGTACGGCGGCTATCGCCGCGGTTATCGCGGCTATGATTTTGCCGCTCTCCCCCGCCTCAAGCAGGACGGGCTGCTCCGCCGCCTCGATTTTTGGAGCGGTCTCGGGCGCGGCAAGCTGCCCGCGTTTTTTTGCGGCTCCGAGGCGTTTTGTTTCCTTAGACGCCGCAAGCGCGGAGTCAAGCTTTATGTCGAGGGCTTTAAAGCCCTTTATGACGAATACAAGCAGAACGAGAATCAAAAATACGACGAGAATCCCCAAAATGACGACCAAAAAGCCCTCGCCTATTTTTAATTCCTCCTGCGCTTGCGCCGCCGCTAACAAACCGTATGGCATAACGTTCCCTCCCTTTGCTATGGTTACACGAGCATGGTCAGCGCGCTTGCGATGTGCGCGCGCAACAGAGCCGGCTCTATTATGTTGTCGACGTAACCGTCCTTTGCCGCGATGTAAGGATTGGCCGAATCCTCCGAATATTTTTTGATAAGCTCGGCGCGTTTGGCTATCGGGTCGCTTGATTTTTTTAATTCGTCGTCGCCGAACAAAACCGCCGCGACCTCTTGGGTTATCGGCGATATGACGCTGCCCACGGCGGCGAATACGTAGTCGTAGCCTATGCTCTTAGACGCGAACGCGCTGTAAGCAAAGCCGATAGCGTTGCCGGTTATCACCGAAATTTTGCGGTTTTCCGACAGCGCGACGTTGGTCATAAGCTCGGCGGCCGCCGCAGAAAGCCCCGAATATTCGCCGTCTAACGACGGCTCTATACCCTTGCTGTCGACAAAATTTACCAGCGGTATGTTAAAGGCCGAAACGGCGTATAGGAATCTCGAAAACTTTTTGATACCGGCAAGCGTAATAAACTTGTTTACGCTTGAATCCGATGCGGCGGCGGCCGTCGTCACGCCGGCTATTCTGCCGATAACGCACCTGACCTCCCCCGCTACGCCCTCATAAAGCTCTGTATAACGACCGTCGTCAAAGACGGCCTTTAAGATTTCCGCGGCCGACGCGCCGTCGTTTAAGCTCGCGGTCTCGCGGTTGAGGTCGTCGGTATAGCCCTCCGCGGCGACGTAGGAGTCGTCGGACGGAAGTAATTCGATAAGCTCCGACAGCTTTGCCTTTAGCTCGGCGGTCGTCTTATAGGTAAGCGCGACGTCGTCGGTTTTTGACGAAAGCGTTTTTGCCGAAAGCGCGTCGGTTTGAGCCTTGCTCTTTGCGGCGACGACGACCGGCGAATTGACCGACAGCCTCGCCTTTTCATCGGCGATTATAAAGTCGGCCGTCGACGCGTAGACGCTCATAAGCCCCGAGCACGCGCCCTTGACTACGGCTATGTGCGGCACGCCGCCCGAAATGTCGTTTGCCGCCTTGATGATTTTTGAATAGCCCTCGCATACGCTTATGCCCTCGCCTATTCTCGCGCCCGCCGAATCGATAATCGAGACGAAGGGCACGCCGGCTTTTTCGGCGGCGTAAAGATTTTTTGCAATTTTGTCGGCCTGAGCCTTGCCGAGACTGCCCGACAAAACCTCGCTGTGCGCGAACAGATAGACCGGGTTGCCGCCTATAAAGGCGTAGCCCGTCACAACGCCCTCGCCGAGCGCGTCCGAGCCGTCCAAAAAGCTCTTTCCCGAAAGAAAAACGTCGGTCTCAACGAGACTTTTTTCGTCGATTAAGGCGTTCAGGAGGTCTCTTATTTTTGACGACGCGCCGACTATCTTGTCGACGTTTTGGTCGAGAATTTGTATTTTATCCATTTAAAACCTCAAAATCAAAATATTTCACGATACCATTATAATCTATCCGAAAAAAAAAATCAAGGATTTGAATGCGTTAAAAATTAAATTATTTTGTCAATCCTATATAAACGCCGCCATGTATAGCGGATAATATATTACGCGTCCGATTTGCTCGGTGTTGTTTTTGCTCAGCACGATTGCGCGGGCCAACGGCTTTTTTTGTTTTTCTCTCTCCTCTATCATATTGTCGAGCGCGGCGTGAGTGTGATAATATTTGCCCGACTTAACCTCTATAGCAGACACGGCGTTGCCCTCGCCGACGATAAAATCAAGCTCGCGTCTGCTCTTTTTGTCGTAATAATACAGCGGAATTCCCCGTTTTGCAAGCTCGGCGGCCACGGCGTTTTCGGTAATGCCGCCCTCGTTTATATCGATATCGCCCATTAATATCGCGTTTTGAATGCCCGCCATGCCGCTTTGCGAACACAAAAGCCCCGTGTCGTGCATATACAGCTTGTATAAGCCTCTCTTTTCATAGAACGAAAACAGAAATTCGAGCCGGCTCAGATTGAAACAGCGGTATCCCGTTCCCGCGTCGGCAAGCCATGTCGTAGCGTCCTCATATTTTTGAGCGGCCGCGCCCTTTTCGAGGTTAGCGATGATAAACCGCTTATTTTCCTTGGCAAGCTGCGCGGGTATGGCGTCGAACATGTTTTTGACCATAAGCTTGTTTTTTCCGGCGTACTTTGAAATGTCGTCGCGGTAGCTTGTAATAATATTCCGCTGCGCCTTTAGGGTCGCGGAGATATCGTCGTTTTCAAGAAAGGTTTGAACAACCTCGGGCATACCGCCGACAAAAAGAAATTCGCGGTAGGCTTTCATTATCTGCTCGTGTATGAAGCCGTCGACGGGCAAAACCCTTTCGCAGGCTTGACGCAGGTGGTCGACAACTTTTTCAACTTATTGCATATTTATTTCCGCCGTTTTTTCAACTTATTGCATGTTTACTTTTGGCCGAAACCCGTCTGTAACCAATAGGCCCCGTCGCTTAATATAATATTATATCAAAACATACGAGGTTAAAAACACATGAAAACTATAGTTATCGACGCGGGTCACGGCGGGTATGATTACGGCGCGGTCAACGGCGCGCGTTATGAAAAAAACGACAATCTGACAATCGCGCGGCTTGTCGCCGCCGAATTGAGACGGCAGGGTCAACACGTCATAATGACGCGCGACACCGACGAATATGTGCCTCTGCTCGAGCGCAGCGCGATTTCAAACCGAAATAACGCCGATATGTTCGTGTCGCTCCACCGCAACGCGTTTACCGACCCGGCGGCAAACGGCATGGAAAATTATGTGCAGGTCAATTCGCCGCAATCGACAAGGGACTACGCCCAAAACGTCGTCGACGAAATCAACGCCGCCGGAGGCTTTGCCGACAGAGGCGTAAAAATCAACAATTTTTCGGTTTTGCGAAACACGCGCGCGCCGGCTATGCTCCTCGAGCTGGGCTTTATAAGCAACGCAGCCGACAATCAGGCCTTTGACCGCAACGCAAACGCGTATGCCTCCGCCATAACCAAGGGCATACTAAAATCTCTCGGCGAGACCTATAATCCCAACGGCGGCTCGGGCGGCGGCTCGGACGAAAGACGCGCGACGGCGACGGCCATTCAAAGAGGACTCAATAATACATATAACGCCGGGCTGACCGTCGACGGAATATACGGCCCGCGCACAAGAACCGCGCTTGTACGCGCGCTGCAAATCGAGCTGAACGAAACGGGAAATGCGGGTCTGACGGTCGACGGAATTTTTGGGCAGAGAACAAAAAGCGCGATTCCGGCTCTTCGCAGGGGCGCGAGAAGCAACCTCGTCTATATTCTGCAGGCATTGCTGTTTTTTAAGGGCTACAACCTCTCCGTCGACGGAGTCTACGGGCCGGCTACCGAGGGGATAGTACGCGAATTTCAACGCGACCGCGGGCTTACCGCCGACGGCGTAGCCGGAGCTAATACCTTTGAGGCTCTGTTTAAATAAGGCTTGCGCGAATGCGTAACGAGCGTGTTTCCCATAAAAGAGGGCTTGTGCGTATGCGCAACGAGCATGTTTCCCCTAAACAGGGCTTGCGCGAACGCGTAAGCCCTATATAAATCGGACGTATTTTTTTAGATAGCCCGTAAGCTCGCGGTTTTCCTTGATTTTTGAGGTTTTTTTGCGCGAGGCAAGCTCGTCGTCAGATATTCTCAAATTGAGAGAATATGACGGTATGTCTATGTCGATCAAGTCGCCGTCTCTTATATAGGCTATCGTTCCGCCCTTTGCGGCCTCGGGGGCGACGTGTCCGATAGCCGCGCCGCGCGTCGCTCCCGAAAATCTGCCGTCGGTTATGAGAGCGACGTCCTTGTCAAGCCCCATTCCGGCAAGCGCGGAGGTCGGCGAAAGCATTTCTCTCATGCCCGGGCCGCCTGCCGGCCCCTCGTATCTTATGACGACTACGTCGCCCTTTTTGATTTCGCCCGATATGACGGCGCGATAGGCCGCGTCCTCGCCGTCAAAGACGCGCGCGGGGCCGCTAAACTTGAGCATACTCTTGTCGACCGCGCCGCGCTTGACGACCGCGCCCTCCTGCGCGAGGTTGCCGAACAGCGCGGCCAGACCGCCGCTCTCCGAATAGGCGTTGTCTATGTCTCTTATGACATCGCGGTCGCGGTTGACCGCGCCTCTAAAGTTTTCGCCGACGGTCTTGCCCGTCGCCGTCAAAAGCTCCGTGTCTATCAGTCCTTTTTTGGCAAGCTCGGCCATGACCGCCGGTATTCCCCCCGCGCGGTCGAGGTCTTGAACGTGGTGCTTGCCGGATGGCGCAAGCTTGCACAGCGTCGGCGTCGCGCGGCTTACGGCGTTTATTTGTGATAAGTCAAACTCAAAGCCGCATTCCTTTGCGACCGCCGCGAGATGTAAGGCGGTGTTTGTCGAACAGCCTAAGGCCATATCGACGGCGAGCGCGTTGCCGACGGACTTTTGGTTTATGATGCTCCGCGCCGATATGCCGCGCTTTAAAAGCTCCGCGACGGCCTCTCCCGCTTGCTTTGCAAGCCTTATTCTCGACGAATAGACGGCGGGAACCGTTCCGTTGCCGGGCAGGGCTATGCCGATAGCCTCGCAGAGGCAATTCATCGAATTAGCCGTAAACATTCCCGAGCAAGAGCCGCACGTCGGACACGCCGCCGTCTCGATTGCCGCCAATTGCTCACGGCTTATTTTGCCGGCGGCGCAGGCTCCTACGCCCTCGAAGACGCTGTTTAGGTCGGCGTAACCGCCGCCCGAATCGACCGACAGCATAGGCCCGCCCGAGACGAATACCGACGGCAGATCGAGTCTGACCGCCGCCATGAGCATTCCCGGGACGACCTTGTCGCAGTTGGGAATAAAAACCAGCGCGTCAAAGCAATGCGCCCTCGCCATGCACTCTATGCTGTCGGCGATAAGCTCGCGCGACGCAAGCGAATATTTCATGCCCACGTGCCCCATGGCTATGCCGTCGCAGACGGCTATGGTGTTGAATTCAAAGGGCACGCCGCCGCCCGAGATTACGCCCTCTTTGACGGCCTTTGATATTTTGTCGAGGTTGACGTGCCCCGGCACTATTTCGTTCCACGAATTGACGACGCCGACAAACGGACGTTTTAATTCGCCGTCGGTCAACCCTAACGCCCTTAGCAGCGAACGCTGAGGCGCACTTTTTATTCCCGATTTGATTGTGTCGCTGTTCATAACAAAGCCTCTTAGCCGTTTATTTTTTATTTTGACTCCAATTCATCTTTTTGCGCAGCTCCGCGCCGACTGCTTCGACTTGACCGGTTGCCGCGTCCTTTCTCATTTTGTCAAATTGCGTTCTGCCGTTTTTGTTTTCGTCAATCCATTTTTTTGCGAAGGTTCCGTCTTGAATTTCCTTCAAAACCTCTTTCATGGCTTGCTTTGATTCGGCGGTTATTATTTTATCTCCCGTCGTGTAATCGCCGTATTCCGCCGTGTCGCTTATCGAATATCTCATATAAGAAAAGCCGCCTTGCGCCACAAGGTCGATTATGAGCTTCATCTCGTGCACGCACTCAAAATACGCGCTCTCGGGCTGATAGCCCGCCGCGACAAGCGTGTCAAAGCCGGCCTTCATAAGGGCGGTAACGCCTCCGCAAAGCACGGCCTGTTCGCCGAATAGGTCGGTCTCGGTCTCCTCCTTAAAGGTCGTCTTTAATATCCCCGCGCGCGCTCCGCCTATTCCGGCGGCATACGCTAAGGCTATCTCCTCCGCGTCGCCCGTCGCGTCGCGATAGACGGCTATAAGGTCGGGAACGCCGCGTCCCTCGACAAACTGCGAGCGCACGGTATGTCCGGGGCCTTTAGGCGCAATCATGATGACGTTTACGTTGTCGGGAGGCGTGATTTGCTTGTAATGTATGTTAAAGCCGTGCGCAAAGGCCAGCGTCTTGCCGGCCGAAAGCCCCCCCGCTATGCCGTCGTTATAGAGCGCGGCCTGCTTTTCGTCGTTGACGAGAATCATTATCACGTCTGCGAGCCTTGCCGCCTCCGCTACGGAATACACCTCAAAGCCCGCCGCCCTTGCTCTTTCTGCGGACGGCGCGCCGTCGTACAGCCCTATGATTACCCTTACGCCGCTGTCTCTTAGGTTGAGCGCGTGGGCGTGCCCCTGACTGCCGTAGCCGATTATCGCGACGGTCTTGCCGTCGAGTTTTTTTATGTCGCAATCCTTTTCATAATATAAATTTGCCATTTTTTATTTCCTCCGGTTTATTTTTGTCTTGTTTTATTTTTTTGCGGCTATACATTCGATTTCTATCAGCGCGCCCTTTGGCAGGGCGGCGACCTCAACCGCGCTCCTCGCGGGATAAGGCGCGGCAAAATATTTTGCATAAATTTCGTTCATGACGGCGAAGTCGCCCATGTCCTTCAAAAACACCGTCGTTTTTATTACGTCATCAAAGCCCAGCTCCTCGGCGGCTAATACCGCCGATATGTTTTTGAGGACGCGCTCTGTCTGCGCGGCTATGCCTAACACAAGCTCTCCGGTCGCGGGGTCTAACGGTATCTGCCCCGACAAAAATATCAAACCGCCTGCCGCCACGGCGTGAGAATAAGGGCCTACGGCCTTGGGCGCGTTTTGCGCGTTGATTGCTCTTTTCATTGCTTTATAACTCCTTTATGTTTATATTTTTATTTTTTTACCTCAAAAAAGCCTATAACCGGCCTCCGTCAGCCGCCCGATGAGCCTGCCGCCGTGTTCCCTGCCGCCTACCTCGCAGGTTATGTGCAATATGACCTCGTTCAAATGCAGCTCCGCGCTCGCGCGGTCGTATCTCACCGACGTGATGTTGGCGTTCAGCTCGCCGATTATGCCGGATATTATCGCAAGCCCTCCCGGCGCGTCCTGCATGAGAACCGACAGCCTAAGCTCGCGTCCGCGGTCTATCAATCCCTTTTCTATGACCTTATGAATAAAGCCCACGTCTATGTTGCCGCCCGAAAGTATGCAAACGACGTTCCTGCCTCCGACGTCGGTCTTGCCGCGCAATACCGCGGCTAAAGCCGCCGCGCCCGCCGGCTCGACTATCTGCTTTGTGCGCTCTATCAGCTCTATTATCGTCGAGGCTATCTCCTCGTCGGTGACGGTCACCATCTCGTCTACGTAGTCTCTGATTATCGAAAAGGTCAAAGCCCCGGGCTTTTTGACGGCTATTCCGTCGGCGATAGTAAATATATCGTCAAGCGGAGTAAGCCGCCCCGCCTCAAACGAGCGGCAAACCGCGTCGGCGCGCGCCGCCTGCACACCTATTATTTTGACCGACGGCTTGAGGCTCTTGACGGTCTTTGCCACGCCGGCAAGCAAGCCGCCGCCGCCCGCGGGTATGACAATCGCGTCTACGTCCTGCAATTCGTTGATTATTTCGAGACCGAGCGTTCCCTGCCCGGCTATAACGTCGTCGTCGTCAAAAGGCTCGATAAAGACCGCGCCCGTCTCTCTCTGCAGCTCGACGGCCTTAGCGTGCGCGTCGTCATAGCACGAGCCGTATAGCACAACCTCCGCTCCATAGCCCTCGGTCGCCGAAATCTTGGCAATCGACGCGCTTCTCGGCATGACTATTACTGCGCGCATTCCGTTTTTTTGAGCGGCGAAAGCCACGCCTTGGGCGTGATTGCCCGCCGACGACGCTATGACGCTTTGCACGCCGCCGCTCTCCTTTAGCTTTGCGATTTTGTTGTAGGCTCCTCTGACCTTAAACGAACCCGTAAGCTGTCTGTGCTCGCATTTTAGATAGACGTTGCCGCCCGTCAGCATAGAAAAGCGCGATGATTTTTCGAGTGGGATTTCGTGTATGACCCCCGACAACCGTCTTTTTGCCTTTACCGCGTCGGCTAAATCCATTTTTGACTCCTTTCGGCAAGACAAGCCGCGCCTCTGTCGAGCGCGGTCAGACCGGTTCTCGCCAGCTCTATTATTCCGAAGGTTCCGACATATTTTATAAACGCGTCGAGCTTGTCGCCCTCTCCGGTTATCTCGACTATGAGAGAATCTATCGTCATGTCGACGACCCTGCCGCGAAAGACGTTTATGACCTCCATCAGCTGTCCGCTCGTCCTTAGGTCGTGCTTGATTTTGACCAATACCAGCTCGCGCGTCACCGACGTCGCGGGCTGCGCCGTCTCGACTGCGACTACGTCGACAAGCTTTCTGAGCTGTTGAATTATCTGCTCTACAAGCGACTCGTCGCATTCGACGACTATGGTCATTCTCGACACCTCGGGGTTGTCGGTCTTGCCGACGCTCAAATTGTCGATATTGTAGGCTCGCTTTGCAAACAACCCCGATATTCTCGTCAGCACGCCGTGTTTGTTTGCGACGAGCAAAAAAATCGTATATCTGCCGTTCATTTAGTTAATCTCCTCACCTTATAATTATATCTTCCACCGTTCCGTTCGGCGGTATCATCGGAAAAACCTTTTCGTCGCAATCTACGACGCAATGAATCAGACAGGGCGAGGCCTCCTCCGCCGCTAAGCTCATGGCCGCCGTCAGCTCCGCGCGTGTTTTTGCCCGAAAGCCCCTCGCCCCGAAAGCCTCGGCAAGCGCGACATAATCGGTCTTGCGGCAGAGCGTCGTCTCCGAATAGCGTTTACCGTAAAACATTGTCTGCCATTGCCTGACCATGCCGAGAGCGTTGTTGTCCAAAACTATGACGGTTACCGGCAGGTCGTTTGACACCGCCGTCGCAAGCTCGTTCATATTCATATGAAAGCTGCCGTCGCTGGTAAAAAGTATCGACGGCTTTTTGCCCGAGCCTATGCTCGCGCCTATCGCCGCGCCCATTCCGAAGCCCATCGCGCCGAGACCGCCGCTTGTGACAAAGGTGCGCGGACGCTCAAAGCCGTAATATTGAGCCGTCCACATTTGATGCTGTCCCACGTCGGTGGCGACGGCCGTCAGACCGCCGCGCCCGAGAATTTGCCGCGCCGATTGTATGATAAACTTAGGCGTCAGGGCGTTGCCGGAGTCCGCGAGCGCGTTTTCCGGACAGGCTTTAAGCTCGGCGATTCTTCCGCGCCATTTTTTGTTTTCGATTTTAGGCAGCTCGGCAAGCAACGCGGCTAATACCGGCTTTATGCCGCCTATTATAAATTCGTCGGCCCTTATGTTTTTGTTGATTTCGGCGCGGTCGACGTCAAGCTGCAATATCTTGCAGTTCTTGGCGAATTTGTCCTTTTTTCCCGTGGCGCGGTCAGAAAATCTCACGCCCGCGGCTATGAGCAAATCACATTCGGAAAGAGCCTTGGATGCGGCGTATCTGCCGTGCATTCCTATCATGCCGAGAGCCGACGGATGCTCCGAGGATATGACCGTCATGCCCATAAGGCTTGTAGCGACGGGCGCGTCTATGGCTTCCGCAAACGCCGAAAGCTCCTCTCCCGCCCCCGAAATGACCGCGCCGCCCCCCGCGTATATAAACGGTCTCTCGGCATTTTTGAGCATTTCGACGGCCTTTTTGAGGTCGTATTCCGGCGGCGTCGCGCGCCTGCCGAATTCAAAAACCGCGTCGGGGTCGTATTCGACAACGGCCTGCTGAATGTCCTTCGGTATATCTATCAAAACCGGCCCCGGCCGCCCCTCGCCCGCGATATAAAACGCCTCGCGTATTACCCGCTGAAGCTCATTGACGCTCTGAACGATATAGTTGTGCTTTGTTATCGGCATGGTGATTCCGACGATATTGACCTCTTGAAAGCTGTCGCGCCCGATAAGCTTTGTCGCCACGTTGCCGGTTATGGCGACAATCGGCACGCTGTCGAGATAGGCCGTGGCTATTCCCGTGACCA